>JACQFF010000095.1 GCA_016200205.1 Planctomycetia bacterium | reverse complement strand
GAAGACGATTGGGACGGCTGGTCCCAGGAGAGCAGCGTCATGGCTGAACATTTCGATCTCATGAATCTGCGTTCCATGAAGCGACCGAGGTTAGTCCTTGTCACGGCACGAACTGCGACTGTTTGGAGGAACAAATCGTGATCCGAAGAGATTGGCTCTGGTTGGCTGTGCTGGCCCTGCCCCTGGTCGTGGCGGGCGCGGTCTATGCAGGCTCTCAGGCCCGCACTTACACGTGCCCGCTGACCGGCGAGGAACTGCCCTGCCCGAACTGCTGCCCGCTCCACAAGAGCCAGCCGCAGGCTGAGAATCAGAAGCCCGATGCGCCCTCGCAAGATTGTTGCTCTCGACTTTGAAGACCAAACTGTACCACCAAACCAACCTCTTTTATTTCACCGAAGCCGTCGCGGAAGTGACCGCGTTGTTCCCCCCTCTGTGCGGTCATGTGTTGATTTAGTCGAAGGGGAAATTCATCGAGAAAGGAGTGTGCCATGCGCACGCTGCAGAGTGGGCTGTTGTTGAGCATGATGACGTGGTGTGGATGCTGTGCGTCATTCGCAAGCAGCGAAGCCTATGCCCAATCCGTTCCGAAGGCCAGCACCTGCTATGTCTTGGGCATCCAAGGCATGACCTGCGGAGGCTGCGCAGTCCATGTGCAACAAGGTCTGTCGAAAGTACCGGGGGTGGGCGATGCAAAAGTCAGCTATGAAAATGGCGAGGCTTCTGTGTGTGTCAAAGAAGGAGCCACCGTGACAGGCGAGACGTTAGTGAAAGCCGTCGAGAAAGTTGGCTACAAAGCCAAGGTGAAGCGGCGATTCCAGAATTGACCAATGTCGGGTCGGGGCGAGGAATGAAAGCATGTTGCTTATCTCGCCCCCGCCCTTGCTCGTTGGCAGGGGTTGCCGCTGCTCTGGCAGCTCACGAGATCGGACACTCGCAGTCTTAACTCACGGCAAACGACGGTGAGCGCTTTGTCATGGTGGATCGGGACCCAAAAGTGTGATTTCCTTGACTCGAACTGCTCATCAAACGCGACGGATATCACGACGCTCCCGTCGTGGGTTCTACCGGCTCTACCTGATGTCGGTCGTCACCGCTGCTTTGTTTGCAGGTTGCGTTTCACCGCCGAAGACGATTCCTGCCTTCCATGATGCCGTTACTCCGCAGTCTGGGACGACTCCTAATGATAACGGTAACTTCTGGGTTGTCGATGCTGGTTCGTGCTGTCGCACAGCAGGCCAGTTCAGGCCGGACCAACTGGAGTTCAGTCGTATTGGGTTATCAGGGGGGGATCTCGAACCCGCCAGCCTCGAAGCACTAACCACCGAGTAGGGCCTTGGTTGGAATGCAGCCCCAGATGAGACAGGTACCACCGAGCGCCTTCTGTCGCTCGACGACCGCCACCTTGAGCTTGAGTTGCGCGGCGCGGATGGCTGCGACGTAGCCGCCGGTGCCGGCGCCGATGACAACGACATCGTAATCTTTCGCCATTAGAGCGACCTCCTGGCGGCACGGCGATGTTCGCGGAGGTTGAATTCGCTCCGGCTCGTGGACGACATATCAGCGCTGTTCTCATTGCGGCTGCTATTGACCACGAATGGCTGTGCCCTGGCGAAAGATACGGGGTGTCCACTTCTGTCGCCGAGGAGATTCTCGTTCTCACGAATCGCAAGGATTGCTGCCTGCGATGGTATCCACTGTTCAAGGCTCGTCCCGGCGGGTCGCTTGGCTGCGACGGCTTGAGCGACCAGGACAAGCACAAACTGGAAGCTGTTGCTGGCCGAGTTCGAGTTGTTTCGATCGAAGACCAAGTTGGTTCGAACCACAACTTTCGAACCTGTATGGAACCAAAGGCTGTTGCGCAATTGGTTGTTTCGGCATTCCCTGTTCCGCCCTGGCGGCAGTCCAATAAGGCTGGCTATCGGGCGAAGGTTAAGATGTAGCGCGGTCTGGTTTGCGCCGCCTGGCGTTACGGGGCGGGACCGCAACGGGTCCTGCCCCGAATACTGCATCACATTAAGGAGAAGGGAACGATGGTCAAGACGCTCGATCTTGTGATCCTTGGTTCCGGCTCGACGGCCTTTGCCGCTGCCCTGGCAGCACAGGAGTTGGGCAAGACGGCGGTGATGACCGAGGAGCGGACCATTGGCGGCACCTGCGTCAATCGGGGCTGTCTGCCTTCGAAGAACCTGATCGAAGCGGCAAAGCTCATTCACGATGCGGCACATCCCCGTTATCCGGGCCTGACCCCGTGCCGAATGGAGTTGGACTTTCAAACCTTAGTTGCCCAGAAAGGCGAGATCGTTCACCGCTACCGGGAAAAGAAATATGAGAGCCTGATCGATGGCCGCATCCACATCGAGCGGGGGCATGTCCAGTTCGTCGATCCGCACACAGTGGAGATCAACGGGAAGAAGCTCACCGGCGAAAAGGTGTTGATCGCCACCGGGTCTCGCCCCGTCGTTCCCGCAATCGAAGGTCTAGATCAGGTGCCGTATCTGACGAGTGACCTGCTCACCGTCGATGAGTCGATCGAACTGCGGGAACTTCCCAAGTCCTTGCTGATCGTGGGCGGTGGCTACATCGCACTGGAATTGGGCCAGATGTTCCGCCGCTTCGGGGCCGACGTGACCATTCTGGAGCAAAGCGAGCAATTGCTCCCCCACGGCTATGAACCGGAAGTCGGCCCGGCGATTGGGCGGATTCTTTCCGATGAGGGAATTGCGATCATCACGCAGGCCTCCGTGACGGCGGTGCGGCGGCAAGAAGGCGGAATTGTTGCAACGGCCAAGGTCGGCGACGGCACGCAGGAATTCCGCGCCGACAGGCTGTTGGTGGCGACGGGCCGACGCCCAAACTCCGACAAAATCGCTATCGAGCGGTCCACGGTGTCGGTGACCATGCGTGGCGAAATTGAAGTTGACGAGTACCTGAGAACGAATATCCCACACATCTTCGCTGGCGGAGATGTCATCGGTCGGCAGGTGGGAAGCCAAATGGCGACGCCCGTGGGGAGCCAAGACGGTGGCATTGCGGCCCGAAATGCCTTTTCAAACGGCGAGATGCGGCATGTGGATCATCGCGTGATCTCTCGGTGCATTTTTACCGACCCTCAAATTGCCGTGGTCGGCGTGACCGAGGAGGAGGCCGTCGCCGCAGGCCACCAGTGTTGGTGCAATACCATCCCCATGTCGCTCGTGCCTCGTGCCGGGGCGATTCGAGAGACAGCGGGCCTCATCAAAATGGTAGCCGATGCTCGGACAGACGAAGTCCTCGGCGTCTCGATGGTCGGCCACAACGCCGGGGAAGTAATCCACGAAGCGGCAATGGGGCTGCGGTTTCACGCCAAAATTCAGGACTTCATCGACCTGCTTCACGTCTATCCGACAATGGCTGAGGCATTGAAGATCGTTGCGATTTCAAGGTTCAAAGACCCGACCAAACTCTCCTGTTGCGCTGAGTAGTTCGCAGTGGCATCGCCTACGGAACAAACGGTGCATTGAAGTAGCAGTGGGCCCACGCGCACACCCCCTTCGAATTACGAATATCCGGCGCGACGGCGGCGGTCGGTCTCATAGAGTCGACGGTTCATCGTGTCACCCGCTACCTTACACTGTTTCGCGCAACCGGGCGATCCGTTCTCCGTCGGCCGCAGAGTTCCTTGCGGCGTACGCCGATGTTTGCGGGCGCCTCGATGCCGATCCGGACGCGTCCGGTCTCGATCCGGACGACCGCGACGGTGACAAGCTGTCCGTCCATGCTCAACTCAATCTGCTCTCCGTGCTTGCGGGATAGAACCAGCATAACGCAACCTCCATGTCGAGAATCGGAATCCAGAGCCGAGCGCGCAGCGCACACTCACATCTTGGAATCATTTGAGCGAGCAATGCGCGGCGAGTCTGTAAGCCAGCCAACAATCCCGCGGCATGATGCCATCAGTGCCGTCCGGAGAGGCGTTCCATCAATACTGGCTTGAATGTTGGCCTCGGGAGAAAACAGTAAATCGCTTCTCGCCCGTGACCCTCAAATGGTTGGACGACGAGATACGGCTTCACTTTGGGTTCCGCGCCTTCCGAACTCAGCCTGTCGTTAGGGCCTTCCTCAATGACCACCTGCATGCGCGCTGACTCGATCAGGCTTGGATGGGTGAGCCAGCCCATCGCAAGTGTATCGAATGGATTGAAGCCGCGCGTGTCGATGTTCTTCTCCCAACGCTCGATCCAGTACTGGGAGGTTTCGGCGATCCAAGCGCCCGATCCGCCGCTATTACGCAGCGATTCCAGGTCATCGCGCGATACCCACACATGCGACGAAACTTCCCAGGGAGCAAAGACGAGCGGAATCTTCGTGTCGAGAATCGCTCGCATGGCGGCTGGGTCGAGCTCGAAGTTGAAGTCTCGGTGTGGAGTCCTTTGCTTTTCATTCGTAACGAAACGCTGATTGGGTCGCCGTCCCGCGACCATGATGATGCGTTCGATCCGGTCATGCAGTTTCGGATAGAGCTTCACTACGGTGCCGACATTCGTTACCGGTCCCACCGCCACGATGGTCATGAGGCCTCGGTCGAGTTCGGCGGCTAGCGCTTCAACAGCCTCCGTGCGTTTGCCGAAGTCGGTGGCGGCTGCCGCGCCTGGTTTGGGCATAATTCCAGCGGGGCCAAATCGGCCGGTTATCGTGCGCGCGATGGGTAGTGCCTTATCGAGCGGGGCATTTCCGAAGACGACGCTAATTCCTCGGATCTTTATCTCGGGAGAGTGGAAACTCTGAATCAACATCAAGCCGTCGTCGACATCGCCAATGCCTGTAGCCGTGTCCACGTCGAGCCACACTTCGATGAGTTCGGTCGGCTCTGCTGCCAGACCGATCGAGCTCATTAGCAGCAGCAGCGCCGCGCGCGCGAATCTCAATCCCATAACTCCTCCCACGATTGATCGATCATGGCCCGGTGCGATCGATCGAGTAGCTCGGCGCGACGCAAATTCGAGCCGGCTAGCGGCAATTGAGCCACGCCGATCAGCCGGCGCATTACCTCCGCGGCCGCAAAACATGTCAACAAAGACCACTGAATGCTGATTGTTGCTGAACTCTCCGCGTACGCCTGCAAAAAGGACAGCGCGTGTTCGCGCGGTTGCTGAGCCAGGCGGAAGTGGGCGATCGCACAGCCCAAATCGACCTCGGGATCCCCATAGAAACAGAATTCAGGGTCAATGACGAAGACGCCCTTCGCAGTTCGCAACCAACTGCCCGGGAAATAGTCTCCGTGGACGAGGACAGTCCCTGCGCTGAGATAGCGCTGTCCGGCATAGCGAATTAGTCCTCGGTAGGTGGCATCCTCCCGCAATCGCGCCGCCGCCGATGTCAACCCGCATTCGAGGCGTTCTAAATCGATGCCGTTGTTTTCCGTCATCGGAACCTCGAATATGTGCTGGTGGTTGAGGCGCCGCATTGCCAGGTTGGCAAAACCGGGGTCGGCAGAACCACGCGTAGCTTCGTGCAAGGATCGCAGGTAATGAGCCAGTTGCCGTAACTCATCTTGCGCTAGTGAATCGTCGGCATACAACGAAGCGAACGACCGAGCGTCGACCAGGTCTTCCAAGAGCATCGCGCGAGCCTCCATGTCGGCCCCGAGCAGACGAGGCATACGCTCGGCAACCTCGGGAACCGACGCGATTCGCCGGTAGAAGCGGCACTCATACTCAATTCGTTCCCATGGAGCAGGGATGTGATCGTACTTCTCGACCCAAGGCCGTGCTTGCTTCACGATCAGGCTGCGGCGGTCGGTGATCGCACGAATCGTGAGATTCATGTTTCCGTCGCCCGGCTTTTGGCATCGGCAGATGTGCTCGCCCGCCGCAAGCCAACCGCGGTCGCGCAAGAATGACTCCAGCCCGACGGGGTCGTCGAGACTGAGCCAAGGGAATTTGGGATGCTCGCGAACCGCGTCGGTTCTGGTCATGGTCGTGTTTGTTGATTCCGTGGATGTTCTGTCATGCACCGAATTGGGCTCCCTGTCGATCATGTCGCTTAACGGTCCGGATTTCAAGGGTACGTGCACTCCGCCGCCGCATCCCGCTCATTGTACTCCAGCTCACAGAACTCGATTGCAACGATCTCTAAAGTCCTGGTGTTTGGGCCTGAACAGGGGAGACTTAGGATGAGATTGGTCAAGCAAGGACGGAGCAAGTGGGATTGATCCTTGTCGTGCTTGGCTTGGAGTCAACGATAAATCCGTGGTCCATGCGAGAAGCTGACGGTTTTGGCGGTAGCCGGAATCGATCTTTCGGATGAATCCTTTATGGAGCAACGCGCGGCGTCTGAGGTGCAATCAGCCCAATGTTGACTGTTTCATTAAAGAAGGATCGACAAGTGAAACGCGCAAATGTTCGACGTGAAGTTGGGCGTCGCTGGCACATTCGATCGGGATTTACGCTCATCGAACTACTTGTGGTCATTGCGATCATCGGACTGCTGCTCGGATTGTTGTTTCCAGCCGTTCAGCAGGCTCGCGACGCGGCGTACCGCACACAGTCGACCAATAATCTCAAGCAGATCGGACTCGCGCTGCAGCTGTTCCACGACGTCAATCACTTTTTCCCGAACAATGGCGGCGACGGCAACTATGGCTCGGCGACCTCTGCGTCGCACAACCCAGGTGTGGCAACATTCGGTGCTGGATGGTCGGGCCCGTATTACTGGGGCTATGCAAGCCCGAAGGATCGCCCAAAATTACAGCACGGGTCATTCGCGTACGCGATTTTGCCGTACCTCGAAGAGCAGCCGACGTTCGCTGCAGCCCAACATAACCTTGCTTTATCCGTTCTGATCATGCCCGGACGTCGGTCCGCGTTACCGCAGCCCGTACCGGCGACGGATCCGATCTATCCTGGCTGGACATACATTACGCCGCCGGGCTTCTCGAACAACTGGGCGCGGACTGATTACGCTGCGAACGATCAGGTCGTTCTTCCCGCGTACGGCACGAATTGGGGCAAAACGATCCGGATCGCCGATATTCAGGACGGGACGTCAAGAACGGTCCTGGTTGGGGAGAAAGCGCTTGACCACGATGCCATGGAGGCAGGCAGCTGGTATTGGGACGAGCCCATCGTCGTTGGAGGCGCCGGCGGAACCGCGCGCTGCGGTGACAGCATTTACTCGGACGGTCCACTTCGCGAATTGGTCGGCGGCGGGGGTTACCCCGGTTGTGGCGGCGGGAATTGGGGCTCTCCTCATGCCGGCACTGCACGGTTTCTGTTCGCAGACGGAAGCGTGCGGGTTATGGACGAAGAGATTGCCACGACAGTCATGCAACAATTGATGAGGCCACGGGACGGCGCACCGGTAAGCGAGTTTTAGCAAACCCTGGATTGACCGACTTCACCAGCACAGTAAAGTGTTTGATCTTGGCTAAGGATATTATCGATGCAGAGAATCGTGCTTGGGTGGTCGACCGCCTTATTGCTCTGTTGTTTGGGGTGCGATCGGGGCCCGAAGCTTGTGCCCGTTACAGGAAGAGTGACGTACAAGGGAAAGCCTGTTGTTCCAGGCGCTATCTACTTCGAACCGACGAGTGGCGCCGAGGGATCGCAGCGGCGAGCGAGCAGCTTGCTCCAAATCGACGGTTCGTACGCGCTGCGAAGCTATCCTTACGGCGATGGCGCCGTCCCGGGCAAGTATCGCGTTCATCTCCAACTAGGACACGGCCCCAAACGGGACTTGGCGTTGTTCACGGACAGCGCACATTCACCGTTGACCGCTATAATTCCAGAGTCTGGACTTCCGAATCACGATATTGAGCTGGCTCCCCGCGCGGCTGACCCGCGCCGCTAAGGGCTGCCAATTGCACAGCGGCGCGCTTTGAGCGGTCGGCGGCTGCGATTGGAGACTCTTCGGCGTTTGCGAAGCCAAACAAGGCGGCGATCACGAAGGTGTGAATCGCGCTGGTCAGAGTTAGTAAATGCGACAGTTGCAGTTGTCAACTCGAAGCGTGCGCGCTCAGCAGAAGTGGCAGCTAGTTCTGCTTGGCGGTCTCAATGCTGTGGTCTACGCGATTGTAGCGGCGATCAGCCTCGGATTTCGCAACGAGATTCCGCCGGAGAGTCGACCTATTCTCGCGGTTCTCGCCCTATTTGGCCTGGCGTGCCTGCTGTACTTCGCGAGCTTGGCCGTGGTTGCGCGTGCCGCTCGTCCGGCGCGAGATTCAACCACCTCCGGATCTGATGCGTACGGCATTACATTTGGTGGAGTTTTGCTGTTTTCGATTTTTTTTCGCGTGATTCTGTTGACCTCGGTTCCGATTCAGGAAGTGGATTTCTACCGTTATCTCTGGGACGGCCGCGTCTTTTGCCAAGGATTCAATCCCTATCGCTTTGCACCGTCCCAGGTCGACGAGGCAACTGTCGACGCCCCGCCCGACCTGTCCGGTCTCGTCAGGATTCGCGACATGTCTTGTTCGGTGAAGGAGATTTTCTCGCGCGTCCATCATCGGCAGGTGCCCACGATCTATCCGCCCGCGGCTCAGGTTCTCTTTGCGATATGCGCTGCGATAACGCCCGCGGCGGCGCCCGTCTGGCTCCACGTATCCGTGCTGAAGCTTTTATTGATCGCGGTTGACGTGGCAATCTTATTTGCGATGCGCGGATTGCTGCGGCACGTTGGATTCGCCGAGGCCTGGTGTCTCGCGTATGGTTGGTGCCCGCTGGCAATCAAGGAAGTCGCCAATTCGGCGCACATTGACGCGCTTGCGGTCCTGTTTACGCTCGCGGCTCTGCAGATGCTTCTCAAGGCCGCGCCGTCAAAAACTTCTGGATCTGCTTCTATCGCGCGTTGGACTCTCGCCGGTGGGCTTTTGGGCCTGGCGATCCTGTCAAAGACGTACCCGATCCTCTTGCTGCCGCTCATGACGACCTTCGCGTTCTCGCATATCCGCGGGCGGGCACTGCTTCCTCTAGTTGCCTGCCTTGCGATAGTGGCGACGGGATACTTGCCGTTCTTGGAATTTCAGGCGATACCCGGATCTACCGGCGGGTCATTGCCGCATGTGAATCCGTCGATCGAACGGCAAGGGCCATGGAGCGGCCTCGGCACGTTTTTGACGCAGTGGCAAATGAACGATCTGCTGTTCATGGTCGTTCACGAGAACTTGCGGCAGCCACACGAGGAGACAAGCCAATGGTTTGTGATCACACCCAGGGACTGGCGGAGAGAGTTCAATCGACGCACCGAATCATCGCTTGCACGATTAGCCCACGCGCCCGGCGTTGATCCTGCATTCGTAATGACGCAGGTCTTGATGGGGACGGTGTTGTTTGGGTTAGTGCTGTGGTGGGCCTGGCAGGTTTTCAATCGAGCCGAATCACTCGTGCTGCTGCGGAGCGTATTTCTCGTTTTGGCTTGGGCTTGGTTCCTGAGTAGCGCTCAGAATCCTTGGTATGTGCTTTGGTTCCTGCCGTTAATGCCGTTTGCAAGGTGCCGCAGTTGGTTTTTGGTGCCGTGCCTGAGCTTGGTATACTACCTCCGATTCTGGTTTATCTATCACGGTGTATCGGCGGCGACAACCGAATACGCGAAGTTCGACTTCGGTTGGGTATGGGTCGAGCATGGCGTTGGCCTGGCAAGCTTGGCACTCGAAAGCTGGCTCCGTCCGCGCGACGACCAATCCGGCCACTAATCCGGAGCGCTTTCCGAGCGCTTGGCGTCCTCGGGGGGCACCGGTTTCTCGCCATTTCGTTGCGGGGACGGCGAGTGAGAGTTCGAGTCCTCGCCCGCTGCATCGTCGCCCTCTTG
>JACQFF010000101.1 GCA_016200205.1 Planctomycetia bacterium | reverse complement strand
CAGATACGGGTTGCTGCGGGCCGCCATTGATGCTCACCAAACCCGACACGGACGAACTGAACTGTTCAAGTTCGTCCTGGCCACCGTTGACAACCGTGCGGTCGACGGGCTTACCCGTCACAGGGTCGCCATTGGCGAACGGCTGATGCTGCACCGCTGATAGTACGATCGCCAAACCTGGCCCCGAGTACATCGCATGAACGTCCGACGGCGTTAGATAAACTCCTTGGGGGGGCAGATCCGAACTGTTTTGATCAACCCCTTGGGCGGCCGCGATACTCGCGACCATAGCGACCAAAATCAGTGGCGCCACGAACTTGTATAGTTTCATTAGACCCTCCCCAAAATAGAACCGCGACAACTAGAAACCGGCCACTCTCTTGTCACCACCGATCATAGGATGGAAAATGATGGTGTCAACAACTTTCTTGAAAAATCAACAAATGCCGGGATTTCCTTACTGCCGGCAGGTGGCGGTTTCGCGCCTTGCGGCGATTGGCCGCGCCTTCGACACAGTCAGAAGCGCCAAGCGCAGGGACGAGCGCGCCGGCTCGGTCGACCGGCTGGGTCAGGGGCGAACGACTCACCCCGAAGCGTCCAGCTTGGCCTGACTTCATAATCGCAGGTATAGAAAATCAAGGCAGGCCAGTCCGGCGTCCGGGAAGCAAAGCGCCTCGGATGTGAGCCGCCACGAGCGTCGACAGCCTCCGTACGATCCGACGGGTGCTGCCAAGATTGCCGGAATCAGCCGTCCGGATCGACGCACTCCACGAGTCTTCGAATCGCTCGCGGACTACCTGAATGCTCACCAGCGCAATTGATGCTGCAGATAGAACAGTTCGGGCGACACATTGGGACCAGTCTGGCGAATGAATTGTCCGGCGAAAAGCTTGGAGTAGCCGATCAAGATGTCCTGATGGGCCGTCATATGAAAATTGAGGAGCAGATCAATTTCGTTACCTACATCGGTCCCCGCCGCTCCTGTGGGGTCGACGCGGGTAGCAGCGCCGGCGGCGTTAAAGAGCGGCGAGCGTGCTTGCGCCAGATGGAAGTCATGGTACTGCATCAGGAACGTGATCCAATCGGTGGGAAACATCACCAACTGCATGTTGAAGTCTTGAATATTTTGCCGTCCCACGAGGTCGAGGTACCCGAAGTAATAATGTCCGAACGGATAGAGCTGGTTGAAGGTGCCGAACTTGCCACCCTGACGGGGCTGGGAATCGCCGGAGGCGAAATCGTAGTAGATCCAAAACTGCGGAGTCATTTTCACGTCTTTAAAGCGGTAGCCGGCACCGGTGGTCACGGCACCGGCTTGGAGCTGCTGGTTCGAGTATCGCCCAACTTGGAGCATGCCTTCGAAGTCGTACAAATAGGTGTTGTCGAGGTCCCCGATCATGCGCGTGCCGAGTGTGGTGACATTTGTCCCACCCACGACGCCCGACGAGCCGACGGCGGTTCGATTCGAGTTATCCAGGTTCAGCACGTACAGGTCCAAGAAACGTCCCGGCCTGGAGCGGTAGGTCGACCAGAAGCCGGTGAAGTTTTGCCGCGAGTCGGGTGAATCGAAGGAAATTGCGTTAGGAATGATCGGCTGTAGCCAAAAGGCGTTGACGTCCCACTTGTCTCCCTTTCGAAACGTGCGCACACCCTGGAACGTTCGTAATGTGTTGGCCCATTCGAGATTCGAGATGAGACGTTGCGAACCGAGGATAAGTTCCTGCCGTCCGCCTCGGGCGTATACCGGATGATCGTCCCACTCGCACAACTTCACATCGACAAACAAGTCGACCAGGTCGGACGGATCTCGATCAATCCGCAGGGGCGACAGTGTCTGGCCAAATGATTGAGCGTCGAGAAACTGAACGAATACGCCAAAGTCGTCCGCGTGGTACATCGACCCATAGACCATCGTCCGCAACAGCTCATATCTGTTGGTGGTCGTCGTCAGCCGGCTGTCGATCTCGTTCATGTAGCGGTCGCGAAACTCGCCGCCGGAGGAAAACTGCCAGCACTCGCCGATTTGCTGCCGCTTGAGGAAATCCGACCACATGGAATAGCTGTTCTTCGGATCGTCGAGATAACGAAAGTCGGCGTCGTAGAACGGAAACGCCTTGACGCTAAACCGCCCCCATGGGAACGGCGGCGGCTTTTGCCGATAGTGGTCCGTCACAAAATCCGCGGCCGAGTAGTAGCCCGGGCCCGTGGGAAAAATTGCAAACAGGCCCGGTCGCGGGAAGGGAAACACGGGCGGCGTATTGGCCAGCGGGTCCGTGGGCTTCGCCGGTCCGCTTTTGCCGACGTCCATGCTTTCGTTTTTGGTCTCGGTTGCATCGGTTTCCAGTTGGCCGTCGGGATCGTCGCTTGCGGAACTGTCAGCCGACATGCCCGCCGCCCGGTCGTCGAAAGCTGCCGCCAGAAAACCGCGTCTTCCAACTTCTTGTCCAGCGCAAAGAGGCTGCCAGCCCACAACGGCGACGCACAATCCGCCGAGGAACCATAGTGTCTTGCATGCCATCTCGATGTAGCCTCGCAGGGTGTTGCGCGAGAAATGATCCGCCCACCATCCCGATGCGCATGGGGAGTCATCGCAATCACTGTCACTACGAGTTCGGATCTCGCCGGGTGTTCGGTTTACGCCGACTAAGCGTGCGCAACGGGGAATAATCACTCGGCTGCGGCTTATTCCGATTGGGCAATTCGTGCCTGGCTTCCCTGATTCTAACGCAACCGTTCACGGGCCGGGCAGGAGCGATGGGGCGAAGCGGGCTTCTATTCAAAGCGGAGGGCACGGGACTCGAACCCGCAACCGGTTCCCCGGCACGACATTTCCAGTGTCGCCGCTAGCCATTCGCTTACCCTCCGGGGCTCGAAACCTTGACGGCTCGGCGTAGCGGAAATTTTAGTCCACGCTACCGCGATTGCCTAGGCAAACCGGTCGGCCCTGGGCCTCGCAGGCTTTGGACCAATTCAGTCTTGTGGCGAACGGGCGTTTTTGGGACTCTTTGCACTCCGATCCACGGGGCAAGGAACTCGCCAAAATGGGAATCGCAACGCAAGTACCCGTTGCGACCGCCGACGCAGCTCATGATGGAAAACAAACCGAGGCAATTGGAAACGCCCGCGCCAATATCTCGATCTTGGTGGTGGGAATGGGAAGCAGCCGCGCTGGGGCTGCTGGTCGTTGGAATCTATTTCACGCGTCTGACCGCGTTGCCCGTTTGCGGCGAAGAATCGCGGTGGGCATCGGCGGCGCGAGAAATGATTGCCAGCGGCGATTGGGTCGTGCCGCGACAGCAGTGCATGATTTTTCCCGAGCGGCCGCCACTGACCTGTTGGGCGATGGGCTTGGTCGGACTCGCACGGCACGAGGTAGACCTGGCCGCCATTCGCCTGCCGAGCGCCGGTGCGATCCTGATTCTGGCGTGGCTCATCTACGCCTATGCCCGCGCCTGGATGTCGCGATTGGGCAGCTTTGGCTCGGCCGCCGCTTTCATCACCATGGGCCAGGTTTTGCAGTTGGGCCGCAGCGGCGAATCGGAAGCGGTATTCACGCTGTTCACGGCGGCATCGCTCTTGGTTTGGCATTGGGGATACCTGCGCTCTTGGCCGATGGCACTGACCTGGTCATTGGGCTACACCCTGGCCGCGCTGGGGGCGCTAACCAAAGGTCCCCAAGCGCCCGTTTACTTTGTGGCCTGTTGCGGCGCTTATTTGCTGTGGCGCCGCGATTGGCGTTGGTTGTTGAGCCGCGGCCACCTGGCCGGCCTGGCATGTTTTGCGGTCTCTGTCGGGGCGTGGCTGGTGCCTTTTGCGATCGCCTCGGGCTGGCGCGCGGTCGACGATATCTGGACCGGTCTGGCGGAAGATCGATTCCGCTTCGACGGCTTGCTCCGGCACGTGGCGACCTATCCGTTCGACACCTTCGGGTGTCTGATCCCTTGGTCGCCCTTGCTGTGCTTGCTGGCGAAGCCGAGCGTGCGCAAGTCGCTGTTGGCCAACCGCCCACAGGTGCAATTCCTGATCGTGGCTCTCGTTGTCACTTATCCGACGGTGTGGTTTGCCGCCGGGGCGATGGGCCGCTATTACATGCCACTCTATCCCTGCCTGGCAGTGCTGATCGGACTGGTGATTGAATACTGCAATGTGACCTGCGCGGACACGTTCGGCCGGATCGCCTGGCGGCGATATTTGCAAGTCTTAAGCGTGGTGATCGTGGCGGCTGGAGTCGTCGTCGTGGGAATCAGTTATGTGCCGCTCGAGCAATTTGACGACGCCCGCCAACCACTTGCTTTCCTGTTCGTTTGGGTTCCCACGACCGTGGTTGTCGCGGGCGTGCTCGTTTGGGCTTCGTTGAGCGAGCGGGCCCCACGACCGCAGATCGCGGTTCTGACGGTGGCCAGCTTTGTCGGATTTGCCTATGCCGGTGCGATGGTCAATTCGCGCGTCCACGGCTCGAACGACCTGGCCCCGGCGATTGCGCAACTCAAGCAACAGCTTCCTGATCCCGGGCAGATTGTGAGTTTCGATAGCGTGTACCATCGTTTTGCGTACGAGTATGGGACGCCGATTCGGCGGATCGCCTGGCCGGCGGCCGCGGCCGAATTACCCGACAGCGTGGCCTATTTTTGTTTCGACCATCATCCGGGCGAGCCGATTCAGATGCGCGCGATCAGCGGGTTGCCGTTCGAGTGGGATGTGGTCGCCCGAATCAATTGCGATCCGGTGCATCGCGACGAACCTCAGAGAGCCGTCATAGTCGGCCGAATACGTCGTGCGCAGATGGCCGCCCGGCCGTCTGTTAGTCGACCTGGGCTCCGCTAATCAGCTTGATGAATTCGCGATTGGATTTGAACTTGGCCAGTTTACTGGTCAACTGTTCCATCGCGTCGACGTGATGCATGGTGGCCAAGGTGCGGCGCAACATGGTCACGGCGTGCAGCGTCTCGGGATCCAGCAGCTTTTCTTCGCGCCGTGTTCCCGATTGCGAAATGTCGATGGCCGGCCACACGCGGCGGTCAGCCAGCTTGCGGTCGAGCACCAATTCCATGTTGCCGGTGCCCTTGAACTCTTGGAAGATCAGCTCGTCCATCCGGCTTCCGGTGTCGACCAGCGCCGTGGCGACGATCGTCAGCGAGCCACCTTCCTCGAAAACGCGGGCCGTGGCGAAGAGCTTCTTGGGAATATCAAGCGCCTTGATGTCGACGCCGCCTGACATTGTGCGGCCGGTATTGCCGACCCACTTGTTGAACGCCCGAGCCATGCGGGTAATCGAGTCCATGAGCAGGAACACGTCCTTGCCCATCTCGGCCAAGCGCTTGCAGCGTTCGACGACCAGTTGCGAAAGCCGGACGTGGCTTTCCACGTCGCGATCCAAGCTGCTGGCGATCACGTCGCCGATGACGCAGCGGCGCATATCGGTGACTTCTTCCGGGCGTTCATCGACCAGCAGCATGATCAATGTGACTTCCGGATAATTCGTGGCAATTGAGTGGCTGATATGTTGCAGCAAGAACGTCTTGCCGGTCCGCGGCGGCGCCACAATCAACGCGCGCTGACCCTTGCCCAGCGGAGTGAGCAAGTCCATGACGCGCACACTGAGGGGCGTGGGGGCCGTTTCCAGCCGCAGCCAACTTTCGGGATTGATCGGTGTCAGCGAGTCGAAGCTTTTGACGTTCACGTAGTCTTCGGGCTTCATTCCGTCGACATCGATGATTTCCTTGAGCCTGGGGCCCTGCTGTTTGCGGGCTTGTTGCACCAGGCCATTGACCAGGACCCCTTCGCGCAGGCCGAATTTGTCGATCATCGTGCCCGGCACGAACGGATCGCTTCGCTCGCGCAAAAAGTTGGTTTTCGGATTGCGCAAAAACCCGTAGCCGTTGGGATGCAGTTCCAGGACTCCTAGTCCCGGTTCGACGATGCCCGGCTCGCCGTTGTCGACCATCTGTTCATTTTCAGGGTAGGGAGGTCGATCGTTGGGATCTTTGAAGCGGCGTTGGCCATTGCGGCCGCGAGGACGACCATTGGAGTGAGGGCCGCCACCGCCGCCAGGACCACTCATGCCACCTCGACCTCGAGGTCGGCCTTTTTTTCGTTTACCCATGTTTCACCTAGAAGAGGACCGCCCACCACGGTGGGCACAGCAGTGCCCTAGCGCGCAGGGTACGATCCGAAACCATAGAATGGCTGTTCAGCTTCGATGCCGAATGCCCTTGCTAGAAGTCAATTTCCGTCCGCGACGAAAATCGTGAAAAACGTACAGCAGGCCGCTTACAAGCAGCACGCTGGAGAACACTTCCGCGGACCTTAGCACCAAGTGGAAGCACGGCCACCAACTGGAAGCCTATTCCCGCCAACCGCCGGCGATACAAGCACGACCGCCCGAAAGCGACCAGTCCGGCACCAAAGAGCAGGAATCTAGGTCAAGAAGCGTCTACACATCCCCCAACTCAAACACCAACTGGGGGGCGGCCCAAAATCTCAATAACGTGGGCCACGGCGCCTGCCTGCTTGGCAGAACTTAAACTACGACCATCTTAATCAACTCTCGGCCGATGTCAAGTGACTCCTCGATAATATCCTGGAGGTCTGGGAAGTTTTTTCCAAGTCGCCCACCGGCCGTGCCGTTAGATCGGCTGTAAAAGTCGCGAACCGTCAACCATTTAATGCTTTGGGGCTTTCCACGCGGCTGGCACGCGTGGCAGTAAATCTTTAGCTGGCTGTGCATTCATGTCTCCCCAATACCACCTCCGAACGGCTCTCGGGGCCTCCCGCCCGTCAATCTCGTTGCAATCGTCAATTTTTCCGCAACTAGGACGACCCCCACGGTCGATACTCGCAAATGGATCACCATTTCCCCAGTTTCTAATCGCAGGGGTCCAAGGTCATGCCGGTACGCTATCAGTTTTCATTCGCGATCATCGTGGCGCTGGTGGCCATGGCCGCCTCGGCACGAGGACAGGATCAACTCTCCTGGCGACCGAATCTGGAAACGGCCCAGCAGCTCGCCGGCCAGACGAACCGCCTGGTGCTCGTGCATTTTTGGGCTCCCTGGTGCCAGCCCTGCCTGCGGCTTGAAAAAGAAGTCTTCTCGCGCGCGGAGACCGCCCGGGCGCTAAATCCAAATTTCGTGCTCGTGAAACTTAATGTCGACGAAGCCCCCGGCACCGCGCGGCTGTATGGCGTCTCGAGCTTGCCAACCGACGTCATCCTTTCGCCGAGCGGGCGGCTCGTGGCCCAAATTCAAAGTCCGCCGACCGCGGCTCAGTACATTGCCCAAATGAATCAGGCTGCCGCCGGCCATCGAGAACTGGTTCGCAAGTCGCAGGCACAAGTGGTCGCGGTATCGCCGACGATGCCGGATGCGGCTTCTCGCCCGGGCACGACCACCATGGCTTCCGCGCCGGCCGCCGGGCCCCCGGCCGTTAACATCGCGACGCCTGCCGTGAGCACAAGTCCCCAAATCGCGCCGACCCAACCGGCCTACCCCAACAATCCCTATGCCGAGCACCTCCGGGAACGTTCAGGCGCTAACCAATCTCCACAGGTCAACGCACCATCGGCTCCGCCGCAGATTCCCCCAACAGCAAATAATCCACAGGCGGGCACCATGCCTCAAGGACCATCATCCGGCGCGCCGGTTGCCAATCAGCAGCCGTATTCGGCTCATGCGTCATATCAGCAAGCCCCGCAGCTTCCGCCCGGCAGTCCGCAACTGGGCTTGGACGGCTATTGTCCGATAACTTTGGGCGACCGCCAGCAATGGACTTTGGGCGATACGCATTGGGGCGTTGTTCACCGCGGTCGGACCTATCTGTTCATCGGACCAGAAGAACAGAAGAAATTCCTGGCGAACCCTGATCTCTACGCCCCGGTACTCTCCGGAAACGATCCGGTCATTGCACTCGACCAACGGGCAGTTGCCGCGGGACGCCGAGAATTCGGGATCAGCTTCGAGCATCGCGTTTATCTGTTCGCCGATGAATCGTCGCGGCAACGGTTTGAGCAGAATCCAAAGCGCTACGCCAATGAGGTTATGCAGGCCACGAAGTAAAGCGCCAACTCACTATACCTCCTACGCAGGCGAGTTATTCTGGGTTCGTCGTCTTGCGCGGGAATTTCTTCAGTCGGCCGATCAATGGATTTCCCAATTCAGCGACCGTTCGACCGCCTGCTGCCAGAGTACGTATCGGCCGGATCGCTCCGCATCGTCCAGCGTGGGTACAAACTCCCGATCGAGCGCCCAGTTGCGGGCTATTTCCGCACGGATTTGCCAATAGCCGACTGCCAGGCCCGCCAGGTACGCCGCGCCGAGCGCGGTCGTTTCCGAGACCTTGGGCCGGCGGACCTTGGTGCCGAGAATATCGGCCTGGAATTGCATCAACTTGTTGTTGACCGAAGCGCCGCCATCGACTTTCAAATCGGTCAGGCGCACGCTCGCGTCGCGCTGCATGGCTTCGAGCAGATCGCGCGACTGAAAGGCCATCGATTCGATTGCCGCGCGAGCGATGTGGGCTGCCGTGGTGCCGCGCGTGATTCCCAGAATGGCCCCCCGGGCGTAAGGATCCCAATAAGGTGCGCCCAACCCGACGAACGCCGGGACCAGATAAACGCCGCCGGAATCGGCGACGCTGCCAGCCAGGGCTTCGACGTCCACGGAGCTTTTAATGATGCCCAAACCGTCGCGGAGCCACTGTACGACCGCCCCGCCGATAAACACGGAGCCCTCCAGGCAATAGGTTACTTGGCCGCCCAAGCCCCAGCCGATCGTGGTGAGGAGCTTGTTCTGCGAGACGACCGCCTGATGCCCCGTGTTGAGCAACAGGAAACAGCCTGTGCCGTACGTGTTTTTGGCACTGCCGGGCTCGAAACAAGCCTGGCCAAAAGTGGCCGCCTGTTGGTCCCCCGCACAGCCGGCAATGGGAATCTCGGAGCCAAACCACTCGGCAGAAGCATGACCGAGAATTTCGCTCGAGGGTCGAACCTCCGGCAGCATTGCCCGGGGAATGCCCAAAATCGTGAGCAACTCGTCATCCCAATCGAGCGCGTGGATATTGAAAACGAGAGTGCGACTGGCATTGCTGTAGTCGGTTACGTGCCGCTTTCCGGCGGTGAGCCGCCAGATCAGCCAGCTATCGACCGTGCCGAACAGGACCTCGCCCGCTTCGGCCCGAGAGCGTAAGCCGCCGACCGTATCGAGCAGATGTTTGATCTTGGTGCCCGAGAAATAGGCGTCGATCACCAATCCCGTTTTCTTGCGAAAGACGTCCTCCAATCCGTCGGCTTTCAGCCGGTCGCATATGCCCGCGCTGACGCGGCTTTGCCACACGATCGCGTTGGCCACCGGCCGGCCGGTGGAGCGTTCCCAAAGAATCGTGGTCTCGCGCTGGTTCGTGACGCCGATCGCGGCGATCTGGCCGGCCGTGAGCCCGGCCCGGCTGAGGGCCTCACGCGCCACTTTGATTTGCGACGACCAAATCGCCTCGGGATCATGTTCGACCAATCCGGGACCCGGCAGGATCTGCTCGAATTCTTGTTGGGCCGCTGTCACCGCGCAGCCATCGTGGCCAAACACGATGGCACGGCTGGACGTCGTGCCCTGATCGAGCGCGAGAATGTATTTGGTCGGCATGATTTAAACTCGGAGAATGTGACGCGGGCATTGTAGCGTACGGCGGCCTGCGGATCACGTCCGCCATCATGGCAGCGTATTGCCGAGCGCGCCAGCCGGCGACACCCGGCGTTGAATCAGCTTACACCGAAGCCGAAGGCGTCCAAGACGCAACGACGACAGTGTTTTTACACTGGCGGAAGTAAATCGCACACGACCCGTGAGGTAGTTCGGTATTTTTCAACAGCCTTCTACGCGACGTGCTTGCCAAAACGGGCTGCCAGCCGCGCGACTTCTTCAGCCACTTGCGCGTCGATCTCGGCCGTGGAGATGATTCCTTCTTCGGCTAACAACTCGGCCAAACGGACGAGACAGGCCTTCGTCAATCGCTCTTCGTAGAGGAGCATCAACCGGCGTTCAACCAGATCGGCCAGCGTGCGGGCCCATTCGTGGCGAATCGACCAGCGAACAAAGGAACACGGCAACGGGGTATCGCTCAGCAGTTCTCGGCCGTCAGACGACGCCAATATCGATTCACTTCGCGTTCCACAGAGCTTCCACACGGCGGCCACCGAGGAACTCGGCAAACCCAGGCGACCGGCAACTTGTTCCACCGCTTCCTCCACGGCATGGCTGTCGGCCGGGTAGTCTTCGCCCCCGGGAATGATACGGTCGCGCGAATTGGCCCTGGGCCGGCGTCCCAATTGGCCCAGCACGGATTGGGCGGTGAGTTCGGCCAGCGAGCGCATGGTCGTGAGTTTTCCTCCCACCACGGAAACCAACGGCACGCCGGCGCCGTCGTGCTGAATGAGCGCATGCCGCCGCGTGATGGCTGCTGGGGTCGTGGCATCCGCGTACGGCAGCGGGCGCACCGCCCCGTAGTGAAAGTCGATATCGGCCCTTTGCAGCTTTGCCGCAGGGAAAATGGCATTCACGCTCTCGAGCAGGTAGTCGAGCTCGCGCTCGGTGGCCAGTGCATCTTCCGGCGGGCCCTCGAACGGCTCGTCGGTCGTGCCGATCAGGATGGTATTCGCGAGCGGAGTGATGAAAATGGGTCTCCCGTCGCGCGCTTCGGCGTAAATTCCCTGTCCCGAGAGCGCATCGCGCAGCCGATCGCTGAACGTGAAAGCGTGGCTTCCCTTGGTTGGGCCCATCAGGCGGCGGGACGGCACGTGCAGCCGCTTAAGCGCGCGGTCCACCCAGGCTCCGGTCGCGTTCACGATCGCCGACGGCCGCAACGATTCGCACGGCCGATCCTGGCCAAGCGGATGAATCTCGACCGTATCGCCACTCCGTGTCGCCTCGTGGTACGTGAAAACCCGGAACTCGAGTTCCTGTTCCGCCGCCAACCCCCGCGCGTCCTCCAAGAGCGCCAACGCAAGCCGCTCGGGAAAAGTAACTTGGGCATCGTAATACGAACAAAGCCAATGATATCGTTGCCGATCCACTGATATCGGCGCCGCTCGTGTCTTCATCACCTGGTATTTCGGCAAGAGTGGATCGCGAGCGTAGGCGTCGTAGAGCGCCAGGCCAGAGCGGATCAGCGAAACGCCCCGACCGCGACCGGGCAGTGGCGCCGGCCACCAGCGCCAGCCGAAAAAACGGCCCACCGCGCCGATCAGGCCGCCGAATCGACTCGAAACGGGAATCCAGAGTCGCAGCGGATGCACGAACTGGGGCGCCAAGCGCAACAGCCTGGTGCGCTCGGAGAGCGACTCTTTGACGAGGTCGAGCTCGCCGAATTCCAGGTACCGCAATCCACCATGGATCAGTCGCGACGAACCGGACGTGGCGCCCGAGGCGATATCGGCCGTGTCGACCAGCCAGACCGCGGCGCCGCCCAGCAGCAGTTCGCGCGCAATCGCGCAACCGTTGATACCGGCGCCGAGAATGAGCACTGGTGCGGGGCCAGATTTCATGGACACCACGGGCTGGAGGCTTGAGGCTGCCGGCTAGAGGAAAACTCGTCCATGGGCCGTGGTCCGCGTTGTTTGACCTACTTCCTAAGGCTTCCCCGCCGCAGCCTGATTATTCTTGGCTTTTGAGCGTGCGCTGCAAGTAGAGGACGTGGGCCCGGACTCCTTCCAGGTTGGGATTGAGTCGCAGCGCACGGCGGAAACAATCGAGCGCGGAGATGCGGTCTTTGAGCTGCAGATGGCACTGCGCCATGCCCGTCGCGGCCCCGAAGTGGTAAGGATTGAGTTCCAAGGCCTGATTGCAATCGTGAATCGATTCGGCAAAACGTCCCAGGTTGAACAACGCCAGCGCTCGTTGGTTCCAGCCCTCGGCCAGCCACGCCGCCTGTTCGATCAACTTTGTCGCCGAATCGACCGCTTCCTTGAAGCGACGAGCCGTGTTGAGTTCCACGACGCGGTTCAGGTGCATTCGCTGCTGGCGGTTGCCGGTTCGGCACCAGAGCGCGCGAATGCCGTTTTCGGCCAGGATTCGCACGCCCCGATCGCAATCGTGCAAGGCGCGGCCCAAGGTGGCATTGGATTCATAATCGGCCAGAAGCCCCAAGGCCAGGACTGCCGCTCTCCGCGCCATGCGATCGCCCGCCGCGGCCACCCGCTCAAGCGTGCCCACCGTGTAGTGCTTGGCCACACGCTCACTGAAGCCGGGAGAATCCTGGTCCACCAGATACCGGTGGTAAATGGCGTGTAACAGCGGCGTGCGGATGCTCTTGCTCATGCAAAATTCTCCACGGCCGCTTGGATGGGCAGGACTTCTTGGGGTTAAGTTCGCCGATACGAGGACTCGACACAAACTCCAGTCTAATCAGAATCGGCCAATTCACCAAACGGGCCACGGCGTCGCCGGGGGATTCTGCCTTTCCATGGGGGCCGTTTCTGCCGAGAATGGCTCTATACTCGTTTTGCTTGATCTTCGCTTTCGCAACTTCCAGGCACCGCCCATCCCATGCGCTATGACAAGTTGACCGCGGCTTCGGTGCGGGCACTTTGGGCCGCGATCGTGGCGATTTCCACCACCGCTCAAGCGGAGCAGGGCGGCTGGGTGACCGGCCCGACGCTGGATCAGCAGTTGGCCGCTGGGGTGACGATCTCGCTGTCGAAAATCCCGCTGTCGCGAGCACTTAAAAGCATCAGCACGGCGCAACATATTGCCATCGTGCTCGACCGCCGGGTCGATCCCGATCAGGAAACCCAGCTTGGCCTGACCCGCGAGCCGCTCAGAAATGGTTTGCAGAGAATTGCCGACCAGTTGCAGATAGGCTATTGCCAATTCGGGCCGATCGCCTATTTTGGCCCGACGAGCACGGTGAAACGATTGCGCAGCCTGGCGGCTTTGCGGCTGGAGGATGTCAGACCCTTGCCGCCCGCCGCGTCGCGCAAATTCTTGCAGATGCGCTCATCGCATTGGGACGATTTGGCCGAGCCGCGACAGTTGGTAGAAGCCTTGGCGGAAGAAGCCGGCATCGCCCTGGTCGGCGCGAAGAAAATTCCGCACGATTTGTGGCCGGCCGCCGATCTGCCGCCGCTCACGTGGATCGACCGTCTCACGCTTTTGGCCGCGCAATTCGGTCTCACCTTTCGCATCGACAAAGGCGGTCAGCAGGTTGAGCTGACGCCCATGCCGGCCAAAGTCGTCCTGGCGCGCACGTACCAAGCCCCTCGACAGGCCGACAGCGTGGCGAAGCGCTGGGCCAAAGCGTTGCCCACGGCACGCGTCGCCGTCGAAGGCAATAAGATCCGAGTGGAAGGTTCGCTGGAAGATCACGAAACCGTGGAGCATCGTTTGCGCGGCACTCCCACCCAGCGCACGACGGTTACCGTGGGCAAAGAGGTCTATCAACTTGCGGTCGAGCAGGCCGCGCTCAGTCAAGTCCTGGAGCAATTATCTCAGCGGCTAAGCTTGGAATTTCAATGGGATCGCGCGGCCATCGAGCGGGCGGGCATCTCCCTCGACCAGTTGATCGCCGTCAAGGTGCAAAACGTGACCTTGGACGAATTGTTGCGTGCCGTACTGGCCAACACGGGCCTGACCTTTCGCCACGATGACCGGGCCATCTCGATCTACCCCGTCGAGCCGAAAACCCGCTGATCAGGCCAGGACCTTTTCGAGCTCTTCGCGCACCGTTTGTTCGATCTTGCCCTTGAACATCATGGCCGCAAATGGGAGCACGCCGTTGATCTTCACTTCATTCGGGTCGACGGTCAGCTCCCCTTTGATGTTGATTGTCCTGGTGGCGCGCCTTGAGTTTTTCGAAGAACTTTTTCAGCCGCTCTGTTGCCTCTTCCATTCCAAGCGAGTGAGGCGTGGTAATCGACATGCTGGGCATAATTCAAGGCTTCCTGATTCTGATTGGATTTCAAAAGGACGAGCATAGCATCGCTGGGGACTGTCCCCCCTTTGATGCAAAAGGTACAGTTCCGCGGGGCGAGAGAGCCGCACTGTCAATCATGCTTATCGAACGCAACTCGGACTGATCGGATCATTCCTCAGTGTCTTCACAGTCCTGGCGGTCGGCCGGATGCCATAAGGGCAGGCCCAATCGAACCCGTTCGGCCAGCATAAGCAGCTTGGCCGGCGTGCCCGGCATCGCCCCGCATGCATCAAAATCTTCACCTTCGACGTCTTTGGGCTCGAAATCCCAGAGCCCCAACTTAATCGCTTCCAAAACCGTATCTGGCATGGTGCTGCTCCTCGCTCCAAGCAAGCCCATTTCCCGCGGACTCAAAAAGGAAATAGCCTTACGGCCAAGACGATCGCGACGGGGCCGCAATCGGCACGCGGATAGTCCCTGCGATCACGACTTTGTAGCTCTGAGTATTCCCGATCAGGCCCGTTTGTCAAGCATTTTTCTTGCAAAGGCCACGTCCGGACTTGCAAACGAGGGCCGCTGGACGTCGGACCTGTTTACATCGAACCAACGGGCGACTCGGCGCGGTTGGGGAAGTGCACGACGGCGGCCAGACGCCGGATGCGCTCAATATCGAGCCGCCCGGTTCGGTCGCCCCGGCAAGCGGCGCCGCGCACGGCGATGTAGTCGGGAGCGAGCGGCAGGAGCTCGGAGATTTCGGCGAGACCCAGGCCGCCCGCCATCACACATAACAAACTCCTCTGGCGAACCGCGTTCACAAATCGGCCCAAGTCGGCAAGCGCCCAGTGTTCAAGCAGCGAGCCGTGCGTTTTGTCGTACGTATCGACCAACACTGCGCCGCATTCAAACGCTTGGGCGTATTCGAGAACCTCTCGCGGCTCCGGCGCTAGCGCCGATTTCCAATCGGCATACGCCACGGCCACCGGCGTGATTCCCTCGGGCAGTTGAGCGATTGCTTGCTTCCAACGGGTGGTCCAGTCGGGCTCAATGCCGCAGCCTGCCAGGCCGAATTTTGCGTACTGAAGCTGGCCGGCCAAACTCGCGTCAAGGCGATTACCCCAGAGCAATTCGCCCAGCGCCGCGCTGACGCTCACTCGTCCGGCGACCTCGCGCACGACGGCTTTGATCGCGAGCGCGTCAGCGGCCCCCAGCGAGCCGCGGTTCGGTTCCTTCACGTCGATCAGATCGGCGCCGCCCGCCAACGCAACTTGAGCCTCCTCGGCGTTTCGCACGCTGATGAGCAGCCTGATCATTGGGCAGTCTCGCGGCCGGCGGTCTGGCGGGTGACTTCAGCTAAGCGTTGGTTGAGCCGATTGATCAGTTCGATGCTCAAGGGCTCGCACCACGTGCCGCGAATCGTGATGTAGCCTTCGCACCATTTTCCAAGCTGGGGTTTCACTTCCTGGTGCCGCCACTCGGCAGCCGATTCGGCCAGGCGAATAACCACGGCCGAAGTTTCAGTTTTCACATGACGCTTGCCTGGCAGCAAGCTCGGCGCCTGGCCAAGCCAGAAGCATTCCACCGCCTCGATGGGCACGCGCAGCGGGGGTCCCGAACGGAGCGCAACGAGCAGATGTTTTTGCGAATAAGCCAATCGGGGCTCGCGCAACTGCCGAATGAGCAGCAACACGGTGACGAAGCCCAGCAGGGCCATGCTCGCGCCCACGACTCGCATCCAGGCAGCCGGCGGATGTCCCGGCAAGCCGACCAAAAGCGCCAGCCCCGCGAGCCCAATGAGTGCCGGCAATACGGTGCCGAACCACACCGCGCGTGCATTCGGACGAAGCCAAATCTCGACAGCCATTGCGGGCAAACCGGTTTTTCTTGGCAGGGGAAGAAAAGCTGCAATGTAACAAATCCCAAGGGTCCGCGCCAGCCAGTCGTCGCGAGTCAATTTTGACGACCGCGCCGCCAACCGCCGCCTGGCGGTGGCGTGCGACATCCGAGGATGTGCCAGCGGCACGCCGGCTCACTCGTTGACTGAATCGTCGTGCGCAAGCCTTCGTTGCAGCCCGAGCCGTTCGCCAAAAAGCGTGGCGCCCTTGGTAACGACTTCAGATACCGTTGGGCCGCGATTGGGCAGCTCTTTCAGCCTGGCTTCGGTCGCGATCAATTCCGGTTCGATCTCCGCGAGGCGGCGAAGAATCGATTTGCGCGCTTGCGGTGTGAGTTTCATGCCCGTCATTGTAGCACACCGGCGAAGGCCGGGAACGATTTTGCATATTTCGAAAGATCTGCCACCGGGGAGGGGTTTTTGATAGGCCGCAGGCCGTGATCGTTGGCCATTCCGAACATCCTAGCCAGAAACTCTCGTCGCTACCCTTCTCGCAAGACCCGGATGGATCGGCGATCTCGAAAACCATCTTTCGAACTCAAAATCCACGACGGCCCTCGCCCTTGATTTTGTTCAAGCGATGCATTCTCCTGTGAACCGTCGTTAGCGTCGCGCTCGACATAGGAGGCAAAGTCGGGCGTCGACACGGAACTGTCGACAGCGATTATTCATAGGACTCACGATGAACCGGTCCGCCGCAAATCAAGCGAACCCTCATAAGCCCGTTATTCTCGTCATCGGGGCCATCCTGCTGGCCTATGCGCTGGCGACGGTGGCGGGCTTGATCATTCCGAGCGAAGCGGTACCTCACGACGAGATTCACGCCGCGGGCCGAGCAATTTCCGCTTATTGGGCGGTGATTCCTTTCACTCTGCTGCTCGCGGCCATCGCCGTGCTGCCGCTCTTGGAACGCACGGCCCATTGGTGGGATCACAACCTGCACAAATTCTACGTGGCTGGCAACCTGGCCTTGATCACGCTGTTGTATCTGGCGTTTCTCCATCCCTCCGGCAGCTTGGGCCTGGCAGTCCAAACCCTTGAGCACGTAGTGGTCAAGGACTATATCCCGTTCATCGTTCTGCTGTTCAGCCTGTATTCGATCAGCGGCGGGATCCGTATCGAAGGCGACTTGCCCGCCCATGCCCTGACCAACTCCATCTTTATCGCCGCCGGCGGTTTGCTCGCTAGCCTGATCGGCACGACCGGCGCCGCCATGTTGCTCGTTCGGCCGCTGCTGGAAACCAACAGCGAGCGCAAGCACGTTGCGCACACCGTGGTGTTTTTTATCTTCGTCGTTTGCAACTGTGGCGGACTGCTGCTGCCGTTGGGCGATCCACCCCTGTTTTTGGGATATCTCAACGGTGTCGACTTTCTCTGGACGTTGTCGCTGTGGAAGAGTTGGCTGTTTATCAACGGCCTGTTGCTGGTGACCTACTTTGTCGTGGACCATTTCTTCTATTACCCACACGAGACCAAGGCAGACGTGATGGCCGATGAGACTCAGGTTCGCCGGCTGCGGTTTTCCGGACTGTGGCCCAACGCGCTGTTGTTGGTCGGAGTGGTTCTCGCCGTGGCGCTTTTGGATCCTGCCCAGCCGCTGCCGGGCACCGAGTGGCATCCGTGGCCGTATTTGCGCGAGATGGCGCTGTTGGCATTCGTGGCCGCTTCGCTTTGGATGGGTCCTCACACGGTACGCCAGGACAACGATTTCAATTATCTGGCGATCGTGGAAGTCGCCGCGCTGTTCATCGGAATTTTTGTCGCCATGCAGCCGGCGCTTGAGATACTCCAGGCCCGCGGAGCCGGCTTCGGCATCGATACTCCACACGAGTTCTTTTGGGCCTCCGGCTGGCTCTCCTCGGTGCTCGACAATGCCCCCACGTATCTGGTCTTCTTCCAAACCGCCCAAAGTCTATCGGGCGACGCCGTTGGCAACGTGGCAGGGATCGCGCCGTCCCTGCTCTCGGGCGTGGCCCTGGGTTCAGTGACCATGGGTGCCATGACGTATATCGGCAATGGGCCCAATTTCATGGTCAAAGCCATCGCCGAGAAGTCAGGCGTGCGCATGCCCAGCTTTTTCGGGTATATGATCTACAGCTTTTTGGTGCTGCTACCGATCTTGGCGCTGAATAGCTGCTTGTTTTTGGAAGGGTGAGACGCTGCGCCGGTAATGCGATGAACCGCGAGATCGCCGTGAGATCGATTAGGGGTGGTGCAACCCCCAAAATCTTACACGGAAGGTCGCGTATCATCGAATTACGCCGGCGGCAGCGCCGCAATCAGGCTGGCCACGTAATCGCCGGCCTCTTTGAGCACCGCTTCGCGCGGTTTTTGGCTGGCCTCGGCGATCCGCCGGACGACGGCGGAGCCGACGATCAGACCGTCGGCGACGGGGGCGAGTTGACGAACGTGCTGGGGCTGGCTGATGCCGAAGCCGATGCAAATCGGCAGAGGCGTCTGCTCGCGCAGCCAGCCGACGTTGTCGATCAGGCTTTGCGGCAACTGCTTCCGCTCGCCCGTAATTCCGGTCACGGAGACGTAGTACAAAAAACCGGTCGAGCCGTCGGCGATCTTTAGCGCGCGGTCTCGGGGCGTGGTGGGCGTGACGAGTTGCACGAGACTGAAATCGGCTTTGCGGCAGATCTTCGCAAAATCACCCGACTCCTCGACCAACAAATCGGGAACGATGGCCCCGGCGGCCCCGGCCCTTTGAGCGTCGGCCACGTATTTTTCCAAGCCGTGCCGGTGCACGATCGCGTAGCTGACCATCGTGACAATCGGAGCCGAAACCTCGGGCGCCACGCCGGCGAGCATCTCGAGAATTTGGGCTAGTTTTACTTTGCGCGCCAACGCTCGCGTGTAAGACGCCTGAATCACCGGACCGTCGGCAATCGGGTCGCTGTAGGGGATGCCCAATTCGCACAAGCTGGCTCCGCGCGAGATCAGTTCACGAAGCACGGCGGTCGTGAACTCCAGATCGGGATCGCCGGCGGTGATGAACGGCATGAGCGCCTTGCGATGCTCGCTGCGAAGTTGGGCGAATAACGTATCGATGCGGGACATTGGGTTCAGCCGGCACTCTTTTCGGCGGTGAGTCGGGCAATTTCGGCGGCATCTTTGTCGCCGCGGCCGGACAGGCAGACCACGATCGCGTCGTCGGGCGACCGGCCCGGCGCGAGTTCGATGGCTTTGGCCACGGCATGCGAGCTTTCCAAGGCCGGCAGAATTCCTTCGGTCCGCGCCAGCGTGTGAAAAGCGGCCAGCGCTTCGAGATCGCGGCAACTGGTGTACGTCGCCCGGCCGGTATCTTTCCAATAACTGTGCTCCGGGCCAACGCCCGGATAGTCGAGGCCGGCCGAAACCGAGTGCACGTCGCACGTCTGGCCGTCGTCGTCCTGCATGACGTAGCTATAGCTGCCGTGCAGAACTCCGGGCTGGCCGAAAGAAAGCGGAGACGCATGGTCGCCCGACCGCGCCGACCGGCCGCCGGCTTCGACGCCCAGCAATTCCACGCCGCGCTCTTCGATAAACGGGTAGAACATCCCGGCCGCATTGCTGCCGCCGCCGACGCAGGCCACGACCATGTCGGGCAAACGGCCGATTTGCCGACGCGATTGCTCGATGGTCTCGCGGCCGATGACCGATTGAAAATCGCGCACGATCATCGGGAATGGGTGCGGCCCGACGACCGAGCCCAGGATGTAATGCGTCGTTTCGACCGAGCTCATCCAGTCGCGCATGGCTTCGTTGATCGCGTCGCGCAGGGTTCGCGAGCCGCTGGCGACGGGCCGAACTTCGGCCCCCAATAGTCGCATGCTGAACACGTTCGGCTGCTGGCGGCGGATATCTTCTTCACCCATGTAGACGACACATTCGAGGCCAAAGCGGGCGCAGGCCGTGGCCGTGGCCACGCCGTGTTGTCCGGCCCCGGTCTCGGCGATCACGCGCTTCTTGCCCATGCGAATGGTCAAAAGCGCCTGGCCGAGCGTGTTGTTGATTTTGTGGGCGCCGGTATGGTTGAGATCTTCGCGCTTAAGGTAGATTTGCGCGCCACCGCACTCCTGGCTCAACCTTTTGGCATGGTACAACGGCGAGGGGCGGCCGACGTAATTGTGCAGCAAGTCGTCCAGCTCGGCCTCAAAACCCTTGTCGATGCGGGCTTTTTCGTATTCGGCCGCCAACTCATCGAGCGCCCGAGTCAGAGTTTCCGGCACGTAGCGACCGCCAAAGGCGCCGAACCGTCCGGCACGATCGGGGACATGACTGGTAGCGGGCATGAGGCGCGATCTCAACGTTGCTTCAGGAAAACAGCGGCACGCTCAAGTGCCCTTGTAGACAGAGTTTCCATTGTCATCATGGTCGCGGCACAGGGCAAGGGGCGCCCGAAGCCGCTACGCGGATAGCTATTAATACCTGTAGTATCAACGTCGGGCAGTGCCAGCGGAAGTTCCCAGGATTCCGGGGCTCGCGTTGGTCGCCCCCGCGACATTGCCATGCCAGGTGTCAGTAAACCGTTTGCATGTTGCCGGAAAGTCGATGTTCGCGCGGGTGGCGGTGCGGCGACGGAGCCTCTTTACAGCAAATTAGAAGGATGCGGCTCGCGGATCACCAGCGGCAGCACTTTGGGCTGATAGATATTCGTGTAAGCGTAGGCTTTGCGGTGCGCGTCGATGGCGGCCTGCGATTCCCAATGTTCGTTGAGCAGAAATCGGGTGTCGTCGGCGGTCGAATGATAGACCTCGAACCGGCGGCAGCCCGGCTCCTCGCGCGACCTGGTGGCCTGTTCGGTCAACAGCTCGCGCACCGCGTCGATTTGGGCGCGATCCTTCACCGTCAGCCAGATATTGAAGTACAACATGGAATTCACCCTGGGGACTTTTGATTTCGCTGGAATTGTTGCGTGAAACCTAATCTACAGCCGCTGCGTGCATGACGCCAGCCGGTGGAAAAACGCTTGCCTGGCTTGCCTTGCCGGTGCCTGCCATTAGAATTTGCTGCTACTCTTCCGCCGGAGATTCGACGCGTGCCTGAACTTCCTGAAGTCGAAACAATGCGGCGCGGCATTTTGTCGATTGTGGGCAGCCGGATCGAGGACTTGCGACCCGCGGCGTGTGCCAAGCGGCCGATTTTGATCGCGCCCAAGCCGACCGCCTTCCGCCGCCGCGTGGTCGGTAAAACGATCGCGGAGGTCGGTCGCGTGGGCAAGCGGGTGGTGGTCCGGCTGGATTCGGCCGACGCGATCATCTTCGAGCCGCGGGTGACCGGACTGGTTCTGCTGGCGGCGCCGCCGACACGTGAGCATCTGCGGCTGCGGATCGAACTTTCCGGCGGGCCGAGCGACGAACTGCTGTTTTGGGACCGGCGTGGATTGGGGTTGGTAAGGCTCGTCACGCCCGACGAGTTCGACGAACTTTACGGCGGCGGGCGGCTCGGTCCCGATGCCCTGGCGCTGACGAGCGAAGCTCTGAAAGAGCGATTGGCCGCAAGCCGGCGCGAGATTAAAGTCGCGCTGCTCGATCAGCGTGCTCTGGCCGGCGTGGGTAATCTGTACGCCAGCGAAATCTTGCATTTGGCAGGCGTTCACCCCCGGCGGCGCTGCGATCGGCTGCTCCGGCAGGAATGGCGGCAGATCCATGCGGCCATGCTCGACGTGCTGAACCAGGCGATTCGCTTAGAGGGCTCGACCTTGGGCGATGGCACGTATCGCAACGCGCTCAATGAAGAGGGCGGCTATCAAAGCCATCATCGCGTCTACGATCGGGCCGATCAACCTTGTCCGACTTGCCGGCAGGCCAACATCGAACGGATCGTGCAGGCGCAACGGTCCACGTATTTCTGCTCCCGTTGCCAACCCCCGCGGGGGAGGTCGAAAAAAGGCCGCGGATAGGTGTTCGTCCGTGTTGGCTACGGCAATGCGCAAGTCTGTCGATTTCGCATCACCACCGGATTTGCATAGCGCCAGATCATGGTGTCTAATTAGTCCGACCGCGAACCGTCTATTTTTTCGCACGAGCTTTTTCCCGGAGGCCGGAAAATGTCGACCAACAACCGCGTTTGTCCTGACTGTGAGTCGAGTTCGGATGTCAATCGGCGCGAGTTTTTGAAGAGCGCCGGTATTGCGGCCGTCGCCGTGGGCGCCAACCCGCTGTTGGCCCATGCCGCCGTGGCGATACCGGCCGGTTCCACGCCCGAGTCGGTGGTGAAAATCCTATATGAATCGCTCTCGGACGAGCAGAAAAAAGAAATTTGCTTCGCTTGGGATTACACCGAAGAAAAGCGGGGCTTGCTCCGCGCGCGGGTCTCGAACAATTGGAACATCACCAAGCCGACGATCGGCAGCGACTTTTTCAGTTCTGATCAGCAGGCGATGATCCGCCACATTTTCGAGGGGATTATCCAGCCCGATTGGCACAAGCGAATCGACAAACAATTGGAAGACGACGCCCAAGGATATGGTAAACAGCAGAGCATCGCGCTGTTTGGCAAGCCGGGCGAGAAGTTCGAGATGGTGATGACCGGCCGCCACATGACTTTGCGTTGCGATGGCAATAGCGCCGAGCACGTTGCTTTTGGCGGGCCGATTTTCTACGGCCACGCGGCTAGTGGCTTCAACGAAAAACCCAACCATCCAGGCAATGTGTTTTGGCATCAGGCCTTGGCGGCCAACAAAGTTTACGAAATGCTGGACGAAAAACAGCGCAAGCGGGCGTTGGTCGACAAGGTGCCGCGCGAGGAAGACGTCTCGTTTCGAGGCACGGGCGGGCAATTCCCGGGCATTCCCATCGCCGAGATGTCGAGCGATCAACGGACGCTGGTGCAGGACGTGCTCGCGAAACTGATCGAGCCCTATCGTCAAAGCGATCGCGACGAGGCTCTCACTTGCCTGAAAGCGCAGGGCGGTCTGGACAAGTGTTCGTTGGCTTTCTATCGCGAAGGTGACATTGGCAACGACCAGGTTTGGGACAACTGGCGACTCGAGGGTCCGTCGTTCGTCTGGTACTACCGCGGCGCCCCCCACGTGCACGTGTGGGTCAACGTGGCCGACGACGCCAGCGTGAAAACGAATTCGTAGTCGGCAATGCAAAAGCGTCTCCCTCTCCCATTTTGGGAGAGGGCCGGGACGAGGGCCGCTCAGGATAACGGCGACCCTCGTCCACAGGGCGAGGGTTCCGAAGCACACCTAACGCCCCCGCGATACTCGGCCTCGGAACCAGTTGGATTCGCGCACTTTTTTCTTTACGCGATTTGCTTGACAACTCGCGCAGAACGCGCGAAGGTGAAGGCTGGTTTGCCCCTTCTCATTCGCGCGCGTGACTGGATGGATCACCTTCGGCTGCCTCGCTTGGGGCTGGTTGTCACCTTCGGCCTGATGCTGGCTGGGTCGACGGTTGCAACCGCTGAAGACGCCACGGCGGCGCCCGATACCGCGGTCCGGGCCAACTCCGATTGGCCCCTGGAGCGAGTCGTTCTCTCCGACGGCAAAACGTATCAAGGGCTTGTCGAGTCGGAAAGTTCCTCGACCATCGAATTTGTCGAGGTGCACCGGCCCCGTGGAAAGCCAATGTTTTTGGTTGTGCGGCCCATCGATCGCAAAGCGATTGACACCTGGGAGCGGCTTCCGGCCGACGGGCAGCAAGAACTGCGCGGCCGTCTGGAAAAATACAAACAACGGGCCCTGATCGAGGGGCGGCGGATGGAAGACTTGACGCTTTCCGCCACGCGCAATGACGGCCAGCTGCGCTTCGAGTATCAAGGCAGTTGGTTTTCGCTCACCAGCACGGCCGACGAGCCGATGACGCGGCGGGCCATCGTGCGCTTGGAGCAGATCTTTACCGCCTACCGGCAGCTCTTGCCGCCGCGCTGGACTGCCTCGGGGAAACTGCAAATCCGAATTTTCGGCGGCAGCGACGAGTATCGCCAGGCGCTCGGCGACGCGGGGCTCGAGATCCGCAATCCCGCCGTGTTCTTGACCGACAGAAGACTGATTTTAGCCGGCAGCGACATGAATCGGTTCGACGCGGAACTCGAGCAGGTCAACCGGCAGCATCGGCAGATCAAGCAGCAACTTGATACGCTTGTGGCCGAAACGCCAGCGAGGTTGAAGCAGCTCAACGAAGAGTTGCGCAACAACGGCATTCCCGCCGGCGATCGGCAGAAGATCCTCCTCGGCGAGCAGAAGAAATGGGAAGAGCAGCGCAAAGCCGCGCGGAAAAAGATCGCCGCGTTGGATCGCAAGAATTCAGCGAAATTCAACGAAGTCGCCGGCCGAATGTTCACGCGGCTGGCCCACGAGGCGTTTCACGCATACCTGGAAACCTACGTCTTTCCGCGCCAGGTTTACGACATGCCGCGCTGGCTCAACGAAGGGCTGGCGCAGACTTTCGAGGCCGGGCTGCTCGAGTCCGACACGCTGCGAATCGATACACCCAATTGGGTCGCCCTGTCGCAGTTGCAAAGCGATCTGCGTTCGGCTCAACCGCTGGCGTTAAGCGAATTGCTCACTGCCGGCAGCGATACTTTCTTGTCGGCACACACGGCGGCCGGCGAGACGGCTTCACGCTATTACTATTATTCGTGGGGGCTGGCCTACTATCTGGCCTTCGAGCGGGGCGTGTTCGGCTCGACCCAGTTCGAGGCGTATCTCAACCCGGCCGCGGCGGGCAAGCCGGTCGTCGAACGCTTCGAAAAACTCGTCGGCGAGCCGTTGGACGAGTTTCAACGGCATTGGCGCGAGGCGATGCTCGATCTCAAGCCGTCGCCCCCGGCGTCGCCCAGCCAGGCTCCCCGATAGATGGACCCATGGTCCAGACGCGCGTCAGGACATCTGGGGCACCCAATCGTCGAGCCACGAGGGAAGTCGTGGCCGAAGGCCTCACGATCCATGCGGCCCTGCCAGCAAACTTCCTCCACTTTAGCATCGCCAATAGCGATGCTCCGATTCCTAACAACAGCCATGCAGCAGGCTCCGGCACAATGGCCGCAACATAGCCCTCGGCGACGTTAAAGCCACCGAGGCCACCGATGAATATCGCCCCGCCGGGGCCTAGGGGCGTGGCGCGGATCTCCGCTTCGGACAGACCCATGGTATAGGGCAATGCGAAGTTCGAGCCCGCGTCAGACGAAAAACCCAGCGGGGTATACACGCTTGGATTGTTCGGGTCCAGGTTCGCGGAGTAGTCAACCTCGGTCACTGTAGGGCCCGCGGTTGGCAGACTCGTCGTCGGGTCAATATACTGAAAAGTGAGGGTGCCCGTGGTGCCCGGGTCCAACATTGCGGCAGGAAATTGGCCTTTGAGTATGGCTTGGCCGATAGACCTAAGACCGAAAGAACCTCCTTCCTGCAAGTACTGCTGCGCGGCGACATTGATAAGGTTCATTTCTTCCTTGGGTGTGTCAACCCTGAGTTTTGTATCAATCAGAATCCCGGCCACCGCGAGGAGATACTCGTCCAAGGTGTCGGCACGCGTGGGCATGACAAGGCCCAGAGTGGCCAGCATCGCAGTTGCGGCTGCGAGAAGCCCCGCGCGACGGAAAGGTTTCCAATGATTGTGTGTCATTAGCGGTTCTCCTTGAAAAAGAGAATGTCACGTTGCAGTGACGAGATGATGGAACACGCAATCGAAAAGAGCGCCATGTCGGCGGCACGATTCGAAGTGCGGTAAACTGCCTTCTTCGTGGGCCCGAGCCACTCGAATACGCCGCGAGCCGAGAAGCGGGCGAATTGCTGCGCTCGCCGGACGCCGCCTGCGGAAGGGAGATTGGCCGCAAGTATTGCCCGAGATGCAAGGGACGTGAGTCGAACCGTTCGGTTCATAAGCGAGCCCCCGCGCATCGGCCGAGGCGAATGGTGCGCCCCCTCGGGCGGAAAATTCTGTCTACCAAAAAGGACTGAAATGTCAAGCAGTTTTGCGGAAGATGCGCGGCTAATTTTGGAGGACCGGTTCGCCTTCGAGGAACTCAAAACCCCTCTTTTGTCGCTAATGCGGCCCAAACCATGACGCGACCTCAACCTGCGCGAGTGTTCTTTGCAAGCCGGGTGTCCAAGCGGCGGGCCACCCAAGGTTCAATTCTGCTTGTCGAACGAGACCCGACGAACCATCAGAAGTCGTTGTCCATGTTGTCAATCGCGCGATGTAGCCCCGTGGCAATTTGCTGGAGCTGCCGCTCGTTGTTGATTTTCCTGCCGGCCTGGTCGGTGACGTAAAACACGTCGACGACCTGGTCCAGGTACGTGCCGATTTTGGCGAGCGACACCGAGAGATCCATTTCGAACAAGGTGCGCGCGATCGTGAACAACAGGCCCCTGCGATCCATGGCGAAAATGTCGAGGATCGTGAATCGATCCGACGTGCTATTGTCGATGTGCACGCGGGTGGGGAGTTGGCTGAGGGCGGCCCGCTCCCGGCTGGCGGCGCTCTGCCAGACTTTGCGAAATGCCGGCGTGGAACCGTGCGGTGATTTGAGCGACTGGACCAGGGCCCGGGCGACTCCGTCGAGCCGCTCTTGTGGCGGCTGTTGGGCGTAGTCGGGATCGTTGACGTAGAACCGATCGAGCACGAGTCCCTCGGCCAGCGTGTTGATTTCAGCCGAAAGGATTTCCAAGCCCTGACCGGCCAGGGCACCGGTTAGTTTGTGGAACACGCCGGGCGTGATTTGCTCGTGGGTGCCGACGACGTATTCCACGGTCCGGCTTTCCGGAAGATATCGGCCCGCGGCGTGCACTTCGCCGGGCGCCAGGCTGCGGAGGTCGCGCAGCTCGGCGGCAATCCGATCGGGCGGTGAATTGAAGGCGTAGGCGTGCGGCAGGGCTTCAATTTGTCGCGCATACCATGGCTGGTCATTTTCGCCCGCCAAGCAGGCGCGCACGGCCGTCCGCCGGCCCTCGAGTCGTTCGGCCGAATCGGTCGCCGGAGCGTCGCCGGCCAGATGCTGCATCGTTCGCTGGTAGAGCTCGCACAGCACCTCGGATTTCCAACTGTTCCACACGGCCGGGCCCACGGCGGCGAAATCGGCCGCGGTGAGCACAAACAGCATGTCGAGCACGTCGGGCGACCCCACTTCAACCGCGAACCGTACGGCGAGCTGATCGTCGCTGGTGTCGCGCCGAAACGCGAGGTGCGACATCACGAGGTGCTTGTGGACGAGGAATTTGAGGGTTTCGGCTTCGCGCAGGGGCAGCCGCAGCCGCTGGGCCGTTTCAGCGGCGATGCGCAGACCGACTTCGCTGTGGTCGTCCACGAACCCTTTTCCCAAATCGTGAATCAACAGGGCCAGGTGCAAGGTGCGCTTCTGCTTGATGCCCATGTAGACGCGGCCCAGAATTCCCCGATCGGCGATGAACTCCGTGGCTCGCTCCACCGCCAGAATGCAGTGTTCGTCGACGGTGTACTTGTGATATTCGTTGAACTGCAGCAAACAGCGGGCATGCCTAAATCCGGGGACGATCTTTTCCAGCACGCCCAACTCGTGCAGGCGGCGCAGCAGCTCGCCCAATCGCGCCGGCTGCGAGAGGAGCGAAAGAAACTGCTTGCAAATCGCTTCGCTGACTTCGGCGTCCAAGCGGGGCACGGCGGCGCGGCCCGCCTCCCACGTGGCCGGGGCGATGCGCTTGTCGTGCCA
>JACQFF010000092.1 GCA_016200205.1 Planctomycetia bacterium | reverse complement strand
CGATCATGGCCCGTTCGGCTTCGACCAGCAGCAGGTTATTGTTGAAAAACCCCCGATCGTTGATTCCCGAGACACTCAGGATCGTGCGGCGAACGTTCAACCGCTCCAGCATTTCGTTGGCATATGGGCCCAGAGAAACACCGGTTCGCGGGTAGACGTATCCACCGACGAGCACCAAGTCGTGGTTCGCATTGGAAGCAAACAAATTCGCGACCGGCAATGAATTCGTGACAATCTGTAGCGGCCGACCGACCAACAGCCGCGCGACTTCATAAGTCGTGCTTCCGCCGTCGAGCAACACCGTATCGCCATCCTCGACCAACTTGACGGCTTCGTGCGCAATCTGTTTCTTTTTGTCCCATTGGGCAGGCTGACGTTCATCGAAATGCGGCAATTTCGGTGACGGCCCGGTGTAAAACACGCCGCCATGAGTGCGTTTCGCGCTTCCGACATCCTCGAGGTAGTCCAGGTCGCGACGGATCGTCGATTCCGAGACCTTGAGCTGGTCGGCCAATTCGGGCAACGACGCAAACCCCCGACTCCGCACCATTTCAAGCAACTGATTGCGACGTTCTTCCACGAGCAAGCTTGTCGAGCCTTCAAAGGTGTTGAAGTAAACTGCCGTAACCATTCCAAGTATGCAAGCTTACAATACAGAACACAACCAGATTATGTCATAAAATTGGAATTTATCCACCATATTGCAGATAGAATTCTATCATTTTGTGCTAAATGTTGCCGCGGCACGTGCTTACGTCGATGATCAGTAGATTGGCGATGCCTCGCAAAATCTGCGGGCTGTGCAGTTTGGCGATTCTACTGGTGCGATTCGGGCGAATCCGAAAGAATCAAAAATTATGCCGTGTATATTGCAACTGACGCGGAGATTCGATTCTCGGCCAATTCCGCCTGCCAGCCCCGGCGTGCGGCTGCGGCACTTCGCTGGTCCCGGAGACGTCGAAATCTGGCTCGATCTTCGCCGCCGTTCGTTTGCGCGGCAGAAGCTAGGCGTGCGCGATTGGGATGCCGGCGATTTTGCTCGCGAGTTCTTGCACAAGGATTGGTGGCATTCCGAGGCAATGTGGTTTGCGGAAATTCAACGATTTCCATTCCAATCGCACACGGCCGTGGGCACCGTGACTCTAGCTCGGCGGGGCGACGCGCGCAACGCGAAGCCGGTCGTGCATTGGCTGGCGGTGTTGCCCGGATACCGACGTCGGGGAATTGGGCGCCTGCTGATGGCCACTCTGGAAGCCGCCGTGTGGGATGCCGGCGGGCGGCAGGTGTGGCTGGAAACGCACGCGCAATGGGCGGAAGCCGTGCGACTCTACCGGGCGTTGGGATATCGGCCGGCCGGTGAGTGAGCATCTTGCTATTCAAATTTTACGTTGCGTCCCATCACCGTGACTTTGCCGCTGGCCAACATCCGCAGTGCTTCTGGATACACCTCGCATTCGGCTTCGAAGACGCGAGCGGCAAGTGTATCGGGCGTATCGTCGTCCAACACCGGCACAATATGCTGCAAAATAATCGGCCCGTGGTCGTATTGGTTATCGACGAAGTGCACCGTGCAGCCGCTCACTTTCGCGCCATAGCCGAGTACCGCCTCGTGAACGCGGTGGCCAAAAAACCCCTTGCCGCAAAAGGCCGGGATCAGCGCCGGATGAATATTGAGGACACGATTCTCGAAATCCGTCGGAATCAGCACGTGCGTGAGAAAGCCGCCCATCACGACATACTCCGTGCCGATAGCGCGGCAGGCGCCGAACAGGGCATTGCTGTAAGCTTCCGGCGTCGAGCAGGATTTGCGATCGATGACTTTCGTCGGAATACCGGCCGATTGGGCGATTTGCAAGCCGCGCGCCTGCGGATTGCTCGAAACGACCAACAAGATTTCGGCCTGGAGTTGGCCAGCGCCAATCTTGTCTAGCAGGTTCTTGAGCGTCGTGCCGCCGCCCGAGATGAGCACGACCAGACGCAACGCTGATGGTGTTCGAGAGGCGTTCACGCCAATACCACCTGCACGAAAAGCCTGGCTCGGACGCCCGCCAATTTCAATTCGACCGGTTCAACGCCCGCCAAAGGCTCGAGTAAGAGACGCACTGCCAGCGTTTCGCCCTGGATGTAGTTTTTGAATCGCTCCCAGGCTGCGCGCAGTTCGCCGTCGTCGGTTTCCAGACTGACGACTATCCGGTCGGTGTACTGACAACCCTTTTCTTTACGCTGCGTTTGAATCGCGTGCACCAACTCACGGGCCAGGCCTTCGGCCAGCAACAACTCGTCCAACTCCGTCGACAAAACGACCACGCAAGCCGCGCCTTGAGCGGCTGCCCAGCCCTCTTTGGCTTGCAGCCGGATCTGCAAGTCCTGTGCATCGAGCGTCACCGGGCCGCTGGGCAAAGCGAGCGTGATTTGTTTCTCGGCTTCCAGGCGCGCCATCAGCCCCTCCGCGTCGGCATCGGCCAGCGCTTTGCGCAGCTCGGCCAGTTGCTTGCCCAGCCGAGGGCCAAGCCGCTTCAAGTCGGGCAACACCGTGTACGAAATGTACCGCTCGGCTTGCTCACTGAATTCGACCTGCTTCACGTTGAGCTCTTCGGCAATCAGGGCCCAGTGCTCCATGAGCCAGTCTTGATGCCCGCGGTTGACCAAAATCACTTCGACTTTGGCCAGCGGTTGGCGCACCTTGAGCTTCGCGCCCATTCGGGCCGCTCGACCCAGCGAGACTACCTCGCGCATCAAATTCATCCGCTCCGAAAGCACCAAGTCAATTGCTTTTGGTTCCGCCGCGGGAAAGTCGCACAGGTGCACGCTTTCCCGAACGCGCGATTCGAACGGGGCGATGGCCAGGTTCTGCCAGATGGCCTCGGCCAAAAACGGCACGAACGGCGCCGCGAGTTTGGACGTCGTCAACAGGCATTCATACAGCGTCCAGTAGGCATCGAGTTTGTCGGGCGCGATTTTGTCCTCGCTCCAAAACCGATCGCGGCTGCGGCGCACGTACCAGTTGCTCAAAGCGTCAACGAACTCGGTAATCCGTCCACAGGCCGCGAAATTGTCGTAGGCATCCATGTGCTCGATGACCGCGCGCAGCGTGCGATTCAACTCGCTCAAGATCCAGCGATCCAACTCCGAACGGTTCGCTGGCGGGCGATAGGTTTTTGCCGCCGACAGTTCGGGCACCGAAAGCTGGTCGACTTTGCTCGACAGTGAACCGGCCGGGTCGAACCCGTCGATGCTGGCGTAAATCACGAAGAAGCTGTAGACGTTCCACAGCCGCAACAGGAATTCGGGAATGCTGTCCTTGATTGCCTGCTCGTTAT
>JACQFF010000091.1 GCA_016200205.1 Planctomycetia bacterium | reverse complement strand
GATTTCGCCAAAAACGGTTACGATCGGCGGCGCGTGATTCGGACGATTCTGGGCAGCCGCACCTATCAATTGAGTTCTCGCAAGAACGAATTCAACGTCAACGACAGCAAGTATTTTTCGCACGCCAACACGCGGCTGCTGGCGGCCGAGCAATTGCTCGACGCGATTTGCAAGGTAACGAGCGTGTCCGAGAAATTCGCCGGTTTGCCGGCGGGCACGCGAGCCACGCAGTTGCCCAGCCCGGACGTCGAGAGTGACTTCCTCAAAGTATTCGGCCAGCCCGCCCGCGAAACGGCCTGCGCGTGCGAGCGCTCGACCGACTCGAATCTTTCGCAAGCCTTGCAGATGATCAATGGCCCCTTGGTCCATTCCAAAGTGCGCGACGAAAAGAATCGCTTGCGGACGCTCGCCTCGGCCGGCAAGACCAACGAGGACATCATCGGTGAGCTGTATTTGGCGGCCCTCTGCCGCAAACCAAGCGAGCCGGAAATGGCCGCCGCGACCAAACACATCGCCAACGCCGGCGACCGGATGCGCGGGCTGGAAGACGTCTGCTGGGCGCTGTTGAATGCCAACGAGTTTTTGTTCCAGCACTAGTTTTTGCCAACCCTTTGCGGAGTACACCTGGTGGCGACCGCTCGAAATTCACACCCGGCGACACTGATTGCCGGGACAATGATGGCGTCCCTTGCGATCTTATCGTTTGCCAGAGCGGCCGACGCGCCCGCTCCGGTCAGCTTCAGCAAAGACATCGCGCCAATCCTGCTCAAGAAGTGCCAGGCGTGCCACGGACCGCCCGAGCCCAAGGGGGGCTACCAGGTAATCAATTACCAGGCCGTTCTCAAGCCCGGCGAATCGGAGTCGGCGTCAATTACGCCCGGCAAGCCGGTAGAGAGCCAGTTGTTTGAGCTGGTTAGTTCGACCGACGCGGACAGCCGCATGCCGAAGGAGGGCGATCCTCTTTCGGCCGAGCAGATCGCGCTGGTGAAGCGCTGGATTACCGAAGGGGCCAAGTATGACGGCTCCGATCCCAATGCCTCGCTCTCTTCGATTGTGCCCAAGATGGCCCAGCCCGACCCGCCGCCGGCCTATCGGCGCCCCGTGCCGATTATCGCCGTGGCGTTCAATTCTGACGGGCAGTAGCTGGCGGTCAGCGGCTATCACGAAGTGACGATTTGGAACGCGGCCAGCGGATCGCTGGCTCGGCGCATCAAGAATGTGGCCGAACGAACCTACTCGCTCTGCTACAGCCCCGATGGTTCGCTATTGGCCGTGGCCGGCGGCACGCCGGGCCAGGCGGGCGAGGTCAAACTCTTCAACCCCGCCATCGGCACGCTAGTCAAAGACTTGGGATCGATGAGCGACGTGGCATATCGCGCGGTCTTCAATCCCGCGGGCACGAAACTGGCCGTCGGCGGGGCCGATCGCGCCATCCGCATCTACGACGTCGCCAGCGGCAAACAGGAGATTCTCATTGAAGACCATGCCGACTGGGTTGTCGGTTTGGCGTGGAGTCCCGATGGTGCACGGCTCGCTTCGGCCAGTCGCGATAAAACGTCCAAGTTGTTCAACGCCGCCAACGGCGAGTCGCTGATGACCTACTCAGGACAAGGCGACCAGGTGTTTGGCGTCGGATTCAGCGCCGATGGCAAGCTCGTTTACACGGCCGGCGCCGACAAGAAAGTCCATGCCTGGAATCCCGACGACGGCCAAAAGAAGGGCGAATTCGCCGGCTTTGGTCGCGAGGTTTTTGGTCTGGCGACGTACCAGGATAAAATTTTCACCTGCTCCGCCGACAAAACCGTCCAGCAGCATCGCGCCGAGGGCCTCAAGCAGTTCAAAACGTATCCCGGTCACACCGACGCGGTCTATACGATCGCCTATCATCCCGCCACGCAGCGCGTCGCCGCGGGCAGTTTTTCGGGCGAAGTCCGGATTTGGAACGCCGAGGACGCCGCGCCGGTGGCAACCTTCATCGCCGCGCCCGGATACACCGCGCCGGCCAAATAGCTCGCCAGGAAAAAGGGGATAAGTCCAATTATCAATAATTGGACTTATCCCCTTTTTCTCTACCAATCGCCCACGCTGCCGTCGGCGTAGAATTCGCGCTGCAAAATTTCTTGCTCAAACGCGTGTTTCTTCACTTCGGCTTCATTGATTTCGATGCCCAGTCCCGGGCGCGCGTCAGGCCGGACAATTCGTCCGCGCGGTTCGACGGAGAATCCCTCGCGAACCACGTCCTGGCGCCAGGGCACATCGAGGTGCACCGCTTCGCAGATCAAATAGCTCGGCGTGGCAAAGCCGAATTCGAGCGAGGCCGCCGTGCTGACCGGACCCTGCGGGTTGTGCGGCGCGATCGCCAGCCGATAGGCCTCGGCCATCGCGGCGATGCGGCGGGCCTCGCTCAAACCGCCGCAGTGCGTAACATCGGGCTGGATAATGCTGCAAGCACGCTGCTCCATCAGCTCGCGAAACGAGTGCTGGCCGACGAGTCGCTCGCCGGTCGCGATGGGCGTGGCTACCGCACGTTGAATATCGGCCAGGCCCGCGACGCTTTCGGGCCAGCAGGGTTCTTCCAACCAGTAGAGACCATAGGGCTCAAGCGCCCTGGCCATCACCAGGCCCATCCGTGGCGAGGGCCGAGCGTGGCAGTCGACCATGATGTCGATGCCATCTCCGACCGCATCGCGCATCGCCTGCACGCAGGCCTCGGCGTAGCGCACCGGGGGCAATCCTTCGATCGACATCGTGGCGGGGACAGCCATCGACTTGAAAGCCGTGAAGCCTTCGTCGACCGCTCGGCCGGCCAACTCGGCAAACCGCTCCGCGTCGGCCGGATCGACCACGTAAAAATCTTCCATCTTGCCCCCGCCCAGATGGCAATAGGTGCGTATGTAATCGCGCACCGGGCCGCCCCACAATTTGTGGCAGGGCACGCCGTGAATCTTCCCCAAAATGTCCCACAGTGCGATATCGATGCCGCTGATGGCCGTGCCGCGGACGATTCCATTGCCGTGCCAGAAATGCTGCCGATACATCATCTGCCACAGGTGCTCGATCCGCGTGGGATCTTCGCCGACGAGCAACGGCGCGATGTCTTCAATCGCCCCCACGACGGCCCGAGTGTGCCATTCGAGCGTTGCCTCGCCCCAACCCCAAAGCCCATCCTGGTCGGTCAGAACCTTGACGAAAATCCAATTCCGCATGCGGGCGTGGCAAATGTGTGTTTCGATGCCGGTGATTTTCATGGACCATTCCCGAGTTTTGCAGCAGAAAGTGCGAAGAGCTGATCTAGTTCTACGAAAACCAATGGGGGCCGCAAGGGTCGGCGGGCGACGGGGAGAAAAATCGGCTGAATAGCTGTGCTGGTGCCCGGCTCGACCTGGCAAGTAGAATAAAATGCTTGTCGCCCAGGCGAGTTATCGAAGAACGTGTCGTTGAACTACGCGACCGGGAGGGCGAGGCTCCCGCCGAGCCTCACCGTCCGGTGTAAACTTGGCTGGGCGGAAGCTTCGCCCTCCCAAATTCCAGCGTTTGGAGCATTTTGAAGGCGCGCTCCAAGATGGGAACATGATGGCTTGGAATCGAAAACTGTCGGGGATTTTATTTTTGGTGGCCGTGGCCGCCGCGGGCTATTTGCTCCGCTCGCTGGTGCCCACCGTGCTTGCCGAATATGAACAGGCCTCGCGCTTTAGCCCCATTTGGGGATACGTGTATTTGGGGGTGGTTGGGGTCAGCGGCGCGGCGTTTTTGACGTTGGCTCTTTGGGCCCTCTGGACCTTGGCGGCCAACTCGCGGCTCAAAGCGCGCCGCCGCGAGGCTCTTGCACGCAATCCCAGTCAAATGTCGCGGCGCGAGCAGGAGGCCGAAGTCCAATCCCACCTGGCCGAGGGTCAAACGCTCTCGGACGACGCCACCCTCCCTACCGAAGTGCGCGAGCCAATTCGCCGCTCGCTGGATGCGCTCGAAACGAAGCTCGAACGGCAAACGCTCGAAATCGTGGCCTTCGGCACCGTGTCGGGCGGAAAGTCGTCGGTCTTGAACGCGCTGGCTGGTCGCGACGTCTTTCGCACCGAACCGAAAGGCGGCACCACGGTCGCGCGAAATGAGATACCCTGGCCCGGCGTCGACAAGGTCGTGCTAGTGGACACGCCCGGCCTGGCCGAAATCAATGGCCACGAGCGTGAAGAGTTGGCCAAACGCGTGGCGCGCGACGCCGATCTGGTGCTGTTCGTGACCGACGGTCCTCTGCGGGATTTCGAATTCCAATTCGTCGAAAATCTGGCGGCCATGGAAAAGCGGGTTTTGGTTTGCCTGAACAAAGAGGATTGGTATCGGGCCGCCGATCGCGATTTGCTGCTCGGCCAGATCGCCGAACAAGTGGCCGGACTCGTGCCGCGTGAGAACGTAATCGCATTGCGGGCCCAGCCGGCGGCCAGGGTTCGCACGCGCGTGTTGCCCGATGGCTCTCAAGCGGAGGAAGCCGTGGAGGTCGAGCCCGATCTGCGGGCCTTGGCGGATCGGATGCGCTCGATCGTGACGCACGACGGCCGCGATTTGTTGCTGGCCAATCTATTGCTGCAATCGCGGGGGCTGGTCGCGGAAGCGAAGTCGCAAGTCCAGTCGGAATTGGACAAGCGCGCCCACGAGATCGTCGACCGGGCGATGTGGCAGGCCGGGGCGGCGGCGGCGCTGAGTCCCCTGCCGGCCGTCGACTTGGCCGCGGGCTTGGGCATCACCTCCCACATGGTGCTCCAATTGGCTCGCGCGTACAAACAGAATATCGATCTCGACACACTCGGGCGTCTGCTAAGTGAATTGGGTAAACAACTGGTCTCCGTGGCGGGAGCGAATGTCGCCGCGCCCTTGGCGGCTAGCGCCGTTGCCTCCACCTTGAAAACCGTGCCCGGCGTCGGCACCATCACCGGCGGCATCCTGCAGGGACTGGTGCAGGTATTGGTGACGCGCTGGATCGGCGGCGTGTTTATCGCGTACTTCCGCCAGGAAATGCGCACGCCGCCGAGCGGCTGGGCCAGTCTCGCCAGGGAACAATGGGCGCAAGTCACTCAGCCGGCGGAATTGGCCAAACTGGTGAAAACCGGCATCGCCCGGTTAGGAGCGAAGCGATCATGATCGATCGGGGTTCTTCGCGGCCGCGGCCAGAATCGAGCGACCGGGTGCGGCTCGATCGAGATTATGCCGACGCGCTGGCGAGCGTGCGGCATGCGATCGAACAGTTTGCCGGTTGCAGCGACGACGAAAAAAGGGCGCTGGCCAGAGAGTTGGCCGACTTGCAGGCGATCTCCAAAAAGCTCGAGCAAGGACGAGTGGAAATCGTGCTGTTCGGCGAAATCGACACCGGCAAATCGGCGCTCATCAACGCGCTGGTCGGAAAAGCGGTGGCCGAAGTCGATGTCCGCGGAGGCTGGACGAAGGAAGTCTGGAGCGCCTCCTGGAGCGGCTGCGGCTACGTCGTGCCGGGATTCGAGCAGTCGCAAGTGGTTCTGCTTGACACCCCGGGCATCAACGAAGTCGACGGCGCCCAGCGGGCAATCATGGCGCGCGACGCGGCCGGCCGCGCCGATCTGATCCTGTTCGTCACCGATTCCGATCTGAACCATACCGAGTACTCCGCCTTGTCCGAGCTGGCGGCCAGTCATAAACCGATCATTCTGGTGTTCAATAAGATCGACAATTACACGCCCGCACAACGCTCCCAGCTTCGCGAAGCGCTCGGCGACGGCCGATTGCGCGGGATCGTGGAGCCGGACGACGTGGTCGAGACGACCGCCGACCCCTTGCCGCGCGAATACGTGATCGAAGCCCCCGATGGCTCCCTGCGCAGCGAATATCGTCAGCCGGCGCCGCAAGTCGAGTCGCTCAAGGCTCGCATCCTGGAAGTGCTCGAGCGCGATGGCAAGGCGCTCTTGGCGTTGAATGCGGCCATGTACGCGGCCGACAAGAGCGATCGGATCGCGGCGCTGAAGGTTCGCATGCGCGACGAGCGGGCGACGGCCATGATCTGGAGCTACGCGGCGATGAAATCGATCGGCGTCGCGCTGACGCCGCTGCCGGCTGCCGACGTGTTGGGCGGTAGCGCCGTCGACGCCACGATGGTCGTGACCTTGGCCCACGTCTATGGTATTTCGCTGACTTGGACCAACGCTCGACACTTGATCGAGTCGATCATCAAGGCGGCCGGCTGGGTCATGCTGGGCGAAATGGCCACGCATTTCGCGGCCTCTTTTTTCAAGGGGCTGACCTTGGGGTCGGGCACGGTGCTGACGGCGCTACCCCAAGGGGCCGCCGCCGGCTACGGCTCCTACATCGTCGGGCAGGCGGCGAAGTACTATTTCGAACATGGCGCGTCGTGGGGCGGCGAAGCGCCCAAATCCGTGGTCAGCCGAATTCTGCAAGCGACCGACAAGCAGTCGGTGCTCCAGCGGCTAAAATCTGAAATCACCGCCAAGATTCGTCTCAATCCCTACGCCAAAACCACGCGGTAGCCCGACGTAATTCACGTGGGGTGGCAAAAAATCCTCCAGCCTGCTCTTCAGTAGCGAGGCAATGTGGGATCGATTTCTTGCGCCCACTGGTCGATGCCGCCGGTCATGCTCTGGGCGTTTCGAAATCCGTTGTTGCGCAGCCAAGAGGAGTTGTATCTCGGAATCAGAACAGGCTGCTCCGGAAACAGTCCGGAGCAGCCTGCCGGTTACTTTCAAGGTCAACCCAGCGTGCGCCTTCGCACCATTTGGGCTGGCGATCAGCTAAACTCAACCACCCGCGGTCGTCGGGTCAGAAGCCGTCTCGCGACCGGCCCGGGTGCACAACTGAATATAGACGATTGCGTCGACATCTTCGGGCAAGCCCGTCACATGGGCATCGGCCCAACAATGCAGCACGATGCCGCCGGAGTGATCGCTGCTGGGCCCCCAGCCCCAGGCCGGTCCCGGCGGATTTGGACCCAGCACAGTGCCCCCCGACGACAGATTGTTGAAGTTCCTCGAGGTGTCGAACTTGGGGCCGTAGTTTATGCCGGTTATGGGGTTGCTCGCGAAAGTCCAGAACATGGTCGGCTGCGCGTTGGGGCCCGCGCCGGCGGGCGGCAGTATGGTCGGTCGCCACGGCTGCACGGGGTTTCTCGCGGTGAAAGTTTGATTGGTCAGGGCCGCGGAGCCCAGCGCCGTCGCCACGACCCACGAGGTGGTGCCGTCGTACCATGAGGAGTAGGCTTGTTCCTTCGATTCCGCCACGATGATCGTCTTCGAGCTGCCGTCGGTAACGCTCCGCAGCGAGGTCCCTTTGGCGGCCGCATTCAGCGGCGGAATGATGATCCCGTTGGGCGGCTCCATGAACAACGTCTGACCTGCAGTGATATTGACCGGATTCTGCATGCAGGCGAAATGCGTGGCCGCCATGGCTTTGTAATTCGTCGTCACCAGGAACCACGGTTGCGGCGGTTCGGGAGTCGGCGGATCCGGCTGCGCTTGGGAAGAATACTGAGCGTAAAACTGATATGACGAAGGAATATCGCCGGCAAAACTGGGGCAACGAACCTCGTCCAAATCGAGCGTGGCAAAGTGCCGATACCAGGGCTTGGCCGTGTTACTGCCGCCAGCGTTGTATCGCAGGCCGGGGCCCGCGGTCGTGCCGATTCCGGCTCCCCCGGTCAAAGCCATGGCCGGATAGGTGAATCGGTTGGATATATTGCTGATATTGTTATAGGTAACGGACTCTTCCATGAAGGGCAGGATGCGGACGAACCAACTGTAGCCTGCCGGAGGGCTGGTTGCGGAAGCCGTGACTTGCGGGCTGCCAGCGGCGGGTTTGGTTCCCCAAACATTGACCGCGCCAGGATTCGCCGCCGTTGTCGAGTACAAAACCGGAAACGGGTTAGTCGGCGGCTGGCTGGTTGACGGGATGCCCATCGTCAACAACGGAAACGACTTCTGCACATCGTGATGGTTCAAAAGCGCGATGCCGATTTGCTTCAACTTGTTGGTGCACTGATTCCGCCGGGCAGCTTCGCGCGCGGCCTGGATGGCCGGCAACAACAGCGCGACCAATATGCCAATGATGGCAATCACCACCAGTAGCTCGACGAGGGTAAAACCTCGCGGTCTCGATTTGGTGACCATATGTCACCTCCTTGGGGTAAAGAAACGATGAAAAAAATGATGCAACGCCTCTCCACGCGGGCACGCTGCAAATCCAGCGTCCCACAATAGATAGACTGTAATCTAATGCCTTCATCCACCGCTGTCAAATGCGAATTCCCGGACAGCCTCAACAAATTCCCGACGTCGGCCAGCGCCCACCGAGTCCGAAGAATCTCGTTCAGTCTCCCCAGGTTGGGAGCCGTTTCCGGGGCTGTTCGGGACTCGCCGCGCGCTCTATAGTAACCATGTGTCCACTCCACTCGTCGACAGCTTCGCCAAAACGTTGTTGATGCGAACTACCGAGGCTGAGGGCATGTTCCGGGGCACTACCGTTCTTGCCGGTCCGGCGCGTTGCGGAAAAACCCAATGCCTGCTGGACTCCTATCGCCAGGTCTTGGCCGATGAACCATTTGGGGCGGCCTTGTGGCTTGGCCCAACGCACCGCGCCGTGGCGGTTGTTCGAGATCAACTGCTGGCCGGGTCCTTTTCCGGCTGCTTCAATCCGAACTGCCTGACTTTCGACCATTTCGCCAGCCGCGTGCTCGAAGCCTCGCCGCTTAAAAGTCGTTCGATTGGCGCGCTCATCGAGCGGCAAATCCTGCGCCGGTTGATTGGCCTAGCGCTCGACGAGCGCAAACTCGACTATTTCGCGCCCATTGCGCGCACACCGGGCTTTCTGGACTTGCTTGAGCGGTTCGTGCAGGAAATGAAGCGCTTGGAAATCTGGCCCGCCGAACTGGCCGCCTCGTGCGGCCGCGCCGAGAAAGACCGGGAACTTTGCTCCCTGTACGAGAATTATCAACGAATCCTCACCGAACACGATCTGTACGATGCGCAAGGCCGCTTCTGGTCGGCCCGGGCTTTGTTGCGCGATGGCCAACAAAAGCCTTTCGAGCGGCTACAGCACGTCGTCGTCGACGGCTTTACCGATTTCACCCGCACGGAGCACGAAATCCTGGAGATTCTGGCAGCTCGCGTGACGTCGCTCACGATCAGTCTGCCGCTGGAAGTCAACTCGCCGCGCCAAGATCTGTTCGCGAAAGCCGCCAAAACCCTCGCCGAGTTCGAAGGGCGCCATCCGCAACTCGTGGTGCGGGAAATGCCGTCAAGACCTCTGGCTTGCGCGGCGATTGGGCACGTGGAAAGGCTCCTGTTTTCCAATCCGCGCGAAGCGGTTCCGGCTTCGGACGCGGCGGGCATTGAAATCGTGACGGCCGCCGGACTGGTCAACGAAATCGAATTGCTGGCGCGACGAATCAAACAGTTGCTCACGCGCGGCGATTCCGATTGTCCAGACGCGCGCGTGCGGCCGGGCGATATTTTAGTTGTGTTTCGATCTCTCGGCGAAACGGCCGAGGTCGTGCGGGAAGTGTTTCGTGAATTCGGCATTCCGGTCGCCGTGGGAACGGGGCTCTCGCTCGAACGTGCGCCGATCCTGGCGGCGCTATCGGCATGGCTGCGATTGGATCTCGAGGATTGGCCGTTTCGCCAGGTACTGGGCTTGCTGGTGCACAACTTCTTCCGGCCCGACTGGCCCGAGTGGCAGCAGGGTCAGGCGGCCGCGGACGCCGAAAAGCTGGTGCGGTGGCTGCAGATTCCCGCCGGGCGCGAAGCGCTGGAAGCGCAACTCGAACGCCTGGCGGCGGCCGGCTCGGCTGCCGGCGACGGTTCGCGGCGGGAGCGGCAAAAGTTGCTCGGCGGTGCCGCGAAATTGGCCTGGCCGCTGGTGCGGCGCATGGGACAGGCGCTCGATCGGCTGCCCGAGCGCGCGACGTTAACCGAGTGGGCCGCGGCCATCGGGTCGTTGGCCGAAGCGGTCGGCCTGTTGCGATCCGCGGATCTTTCCAGAGTCGCCGCCGGCGGCCTCTCGGTCGATCGGCTGGCGTGGGAGCAATTGATTGCCGCGCTGCACGCGTCGGAACATCTTTCGAATTGGATTGGAGAAGTGCCCGCCGTGCTGTCGCGTCGTGAATTCTTCGAACATTTCCAAGAGGTGTTGCGCTGTGAGCTGATGCCGCAAGCGTCCGATGAGACGGGTCGGATACGGGTCCTGGCTGCCGAAAGTGCGCGCAATTTGTCGGCCCCGTATTTGTTCTTGGCCGGCCTTTCGGAAAAATCGTTTCCGGCCGCCCGCGGCGACGACTGCATCCTGAACGAAGCGGACGTGGCGCGGCTCATCGCCGGGGGCTTGCCGCTGCTGCCGCAATCCGAGCGGAGCCGGCACGAAATGCTCCTGTTTTACGAGCTTGTGACCCGCGCCACGCGGCGGCTCGTTTTGAGCTATCCGGCCTTGGACCAGTCCGCGCAGCCGCTCTCGCCAAGCCCGTACTTGAGCGAAGTCGAGCGTGTTTGCGGTAAGGACCGGATCGCGGGCGGCGAGCCGCCCGACTTGAGCGTCGTGCCCCGCTCGGACGACGTCCTCTGTCCGCGCGATTTCCGAACGCGCGCCGTGGCCAACGCGGTCGACGGCGATACGGGCCTATTGGCCGAGCTCATTCATCATCCCGCCACGAAGCGGGCCGCCGTGAACGTACTCTGGAGCTTGCGGGCGTCGTGCGCTCGGCAGCGCGGAGAATCGTTTGGCCCCTACGAAGGAATGCTGCTGGGCGACGCGGCGCGCCAGGCAGTGCGCGGCCGCTACGGACCCGAGCGTTGCTGGAGCCCCAGCCAGCTTGAACAATACGCGCGCTGCCCCTATCAGTTTTTTCTCGATCGAGTTCTGCACCTGGAGCCCGCCGAAGATCCGGTGCTGGAAGTCGATTATCTCGCTCGCGGTCGGATGTTGCACTGGCTGCTTTCCAGGTTGCACCGCAAGCTCAACGAACGCTGTGGCGGTCCGAGCTCGCCCGGCGATCAGGCCGAACAGGCGCTGGTCGACGAGATCGGCGTCGTTGTGGCCGAGTTATTGGCGAGGATGCGGAGTGACCGGCCGCTCGACAATGGGTTGCGCGAAATCGACGCCCGGCAACTTGTGGCATGGCTGGCCTCTTACCGCCAGCAGCACGCGAAATACGACGCCGCGTGGCGAGAATTGCAACGGCCGCTCAAGCCCACGCATTTCGAAGTATCGTTCGGTCCCGGGCATCACTCCGACGAGCTGGAGCAGGCCGACGCCGAGGACGCTGAAGACGCCCTTTCCACGCGCGAGCCGTTCGAATTGATTTGCGGCCAGGAGACGATTCGCTTTACGGGCCGCATCGACCGCATCGACATCGGCGAGTTATCGGGTCAGTGCGTTTTCAGCATCGTCGACTACAAGACGAGCGCGTCGTTTCGCACGAATGCCAAATCGATCCAGGACGGATATGCCTTCCAGTTGCCCTTGTATGCCATGGCCGCCGAAGAACTGTTGTCGAAAAAGCAGGCGATCCCATTTTGCGCGGGATATTGGAACGTGGCCGAGTCGGGGTTCAAGGAAGCCATTTCATTTCACGCCGTCGCTGACGGGCAGTTGCAAATCAGCCCGGAATGGGAGTCGCTGCGGGCTCAACTGCGGCAGCGCATTGGATCGCTGATCGAGGGGATACGCGAGGGCCAGTTTCCCATGCACAGCGCCGACGAGAAATGCACCAGCCGCTGTGCGTACAGTACGGTCTGCCGGGTGAATCAAGTCCGAGCACTCGGCAAATCGTGGCAAGCCCCGCGGGAGGGTCTCGCGTGACGACCATCGCAACGGAACGCAAGCCGCGATTGACCGCCGAACAGAGCCGGGCCATCGACATGCGAGGGGTCTGTGTCGCGCTCTCAGCCGGGGCGGGCTGCGGAAAAACGTTCGTTCTGACCGAGCGATTTCTGGCGAATTTCGAGCCCCGCGATCCGCACGCGCTGGAGCCGGACGATCTCGGACGGCTCGTTGCGATTACGTTTACCGAGCGCGCCGCGCGCGAAATGCGCGATCGCATTCGCGGGAAATGCGCCGAGCGCCTGCGGACCGCCGCCGACGCCGACGCAAAGCATTGGGCGGACCTATTGCGGGGCCTCGATAGCGCCCGGATCAGCACGATTCACTCTTTCTGCGGCGCGCTGCTGCGATCCAGGGCCGTGGAAGCAGGCGTGGACCCGCAGTTCGAAGTGTTGGAGCAGGCGCAAGCCGACACGCTACTTTCCGAAGCGATCGACGACGAACTACGCGCCTGGGTGGCGGAGCATGACGAAGTCACCTTGGACCTGGCCGCGAGGTTTGGTTTGAACTCGCTCGGCGACATGTTGCGCCGGCTCGTCCTTGATTGCGGGCGCGAGCAATTTGCGAAATGGCAAAGCATCAGTCCGGCGGAGCAGGTGGCCCGCTGGGATGCCTTCCACCGAAGCGCGGTGCTGCCGGCGATCGCCCGGCAGGTCGCCGACTCGGCGGAATCGCAAGAGATTCTACAGATTCTCGCGCGTCACGTTCCGACGAATCCGACGATGCAGGCGCGTCGCGCGGTGTTGCTCGATGAACTCGGCGCGCTGAAGGAAAAAGTCGACGGTCGCAAATTAGTGGCGGCGCTAGCGGAAATTCAAGCCGGCGCCAAAGTGCAAGGCGGCGGGACCGCCAAGGCATGGGACAATGCCGAGGTTTACGGTGGCTTTATGAATGCCGCCACGAAACTGCGTAGGATAATCGGCGATGTACTGCCACTTGCCGCGTTCGAACCGCGGGCGGCATTCGAGGCGGCCAACGTGGGGCGGCAATTGCTCTTGATGGCAGACCGTGTCGAGCGACGTTACGCCGAGCGGAAGCGGGCCTTGGGCGTCTTGGACTTCAATGATCTGTTGGCTCAGTCGCGGCAATTGTTGACCGCCCCTGATCATCGCGACTTGAAGGACCGGCTGTCGTCGCAGATTCACTTGCTGTTGGTCGATGAATTTCAGGATACCGATCGGACGCAAGTCGAGTTGGTGACGGCCTTGTGTGACGAGATAGCGGCCCCGGGCAAGCTCTTTTTTGTGGGGGATTACAAACAGTCGATCTATCGATTCCGGGGCGCCGACCCGGAAGTCTTCCGCAGGCTTCGCGAGAAAACTCCGCCGCGCGGCAAGCTGTCGCTGACGCGTAATTTTCGCAGCCAGCCGGCGATTCTCGAATTCGTCAACGCGCTGTTTTGGAGCGAGTTGGGATCCGGCTACGAGCCGTTGCGTCCCGACCGGCCGCAAGTGACGGCCACCCCGTCCGTGGAGTTTCTTTGGGCTCCCGGCACGGACGGGAAAGAACAGCGGGGACTCTCGCGGCGCCGGGAGGCCGATTGGATTGCCCGCCGCGTGCGGGCCCTCGTCGATGGCCGGGAAG
>JACQFF010000060.1 GCA_016200205.1 Planctomycetia bacterium | reverse complement strand
CACTGAACTGGAAATCTGCATCGGCAGATGCAACGAGTCCGTCGGCGCCGCCGTGCCCGACACGTGGGTATATCCGGCGGTGCGAATCGTCGCGTCCGCCGCCGTTGCCGTTTTCGATCCCATTGCAATCAGCCCCAGCATCGCCACAGCCAACGCGCTTGAAATTCCTGACTTCATGATCCTTGCTCTCCATCTTTAAGGAATGAACTGCGTCGCCAACTGAATGCTAGTCGCGCGGGACAACGATCGTCAAGTGCGTGGCGGCGGGGGCAAACTGTGGCGAAAGGGCAAGGCGCTAATCGTACCGTATGAGGCTATACGGCTTATAGGGGGCCAGTCGCCTGGATCCACCCAAGCTAGCTAGCTCAATGAGAAACACGCATCCCACGACCGTCGCCCCCGATTTTTCGACTAATCGGCAGCAGGCTTCCACCGTGCCGCCGGTGGCCAACAGATCGTCGACCAACAGCACCTGTTGACCCGGCGCGATCCCATCGCGGTGCATTTCGAGCGTGTCGCTTCCGTACTCGAGCTCGTAATGAAACGCGTGCGTGTCGAACGGCAGCTTGCCGGGTTTGCGCACGGGCACAAAGCCGACATCGAGTTCCAGCGCCAAGGGGGCGGCAAAAATAAAGCCCCGCGCTTCGGCCGCGGCGACAACGTCGACTTTCGCGCCCCGATAGTGTTCCGCCATCCGCTGGACGGCCGCGCGAAGAGCCTGGGGATTGCTGAGCAGCGGAGTGATATCGCGAAACAGAATGCCCGGCTTGGGAAAATCTGGGACGGCTCGAATATACCTGGCTAAATCCATGGCAGTGGTCCGCTTGGAGAAGGCGAGACAGCTTTCACGCTTTGGAGCGTGTCGCTTCGAGACGCGTCGGTGACCCTGTAGCATTCTAACAAACGGCTATCGGACCACATCAAGCGCAAAAAGGCCGACCGTGGGCGGCTAAGCCGGTGGGCCTTGCAAGCCATGAGCCAGCTTGCCGAGGGCCTCGGTCTCGATTTGCCGCACCCGCTCGCGCGTCAGCCCCAGCGACTCGCCAATTTCCTTGAGCGTTCGCGGTTCGTTATCGTGCAGCCCAAATCGCATCCGCAGCACCGTGGCTTCGCGATGGTCCATCGTTTCGAGCATTCCCATCACGTGGACCAGATTGTCGCTGTCGACCAACTCGTCTTCCGGGCTTTTGAGCCGTTCGTCCATGATCATTTCGCCCAAGGACCAGCCGGCTTCGGTCTGGTCGGTTTGCGGGGTCGAGTTATAAATGCGAATGGCTTTCTTGATGATCGGCAGCTTCTTTTTGGGCAGGCCCAAGACGCGCGCGATCTCTTCCGGGGTGGGCGTGCGACCCAGTTCCTCGGCCAGCCGCGCCGTGGCCCGGCGCCACTTGGAGAGCAGCTCGACCATATAGGCCGGAATGCGAATCGTCTTGGCCGTGTTGATTAGCGCGCGTTTGATCGACTGCTTGATCCAGTAGCTGGCATAGGTGCTGAAGCGCGTGCCCATGGCCGGATCGAACCCCTCGACGGCCCGCAGCAGCCCCAGGTTGCCCTCTTCGATGAGATCTTGCAGGCTCAGCCCCTTGCCCGTGTAGCCGCGAGCAATGTTGACCACCAGCCGCAAATTGGCGCGGACCATGCGGTCACGGGCGCGGGTATCGCCGTTGCCGATCGCGGTGGCCAATTGTTGTTCGTCGTTTGCCGAAAGCAGCGAAGTCTCGTTGATTTCGCGCAAGTAGGTTTCGAGCGGAGTCTGTACTGCGGCCGTGGGGCGGCGTCGTGCGGTCGTCATTCGGTTTATCACTGGTGTGCCGTTGATTGCGATTGCAGAACAACACAACTATCGACGTGCGCGGGGTTTTTCTGCAAAGAAGCGCAAGCTTGACGCAGTAGGACGAATGTGAGGTGCGTTCGGACGTTAGCGAAAAAAACGACCCCGCTGGCCATGACCAGCGGGGTCGCTCGGATGATCCTCGTTGTGCGCCTTCAAGCGGACGCGCGACGATCAATGGGCTACCGTTTGCTCGCCCTATGACGGTTGTTCGCACGGTCGCCAGGCCTGTCGCGCGTGCCCGTTTTACCGGGCAGGCGGCGGTTTTTCAGCTCTTGATCAGCGGGCCGGAATCGCCGCTCACGCCTCCTTTGAGTTCAGAAGCGGCCGCGCCGGTGGACGCGGCCGAGGCGTCGGCTTGCTCCGATTCGGCTTCTTCGGCCCAGTCGACGCGCTTGCGCGACAGGCCGATTTTCCGCTCGCCGGCATCGACTCGCAAAATCTTGACCTCGATCTCATCGCCGACTTTAACAATCTCCTCGGCGTTTTCCACTTTGTGGTCCGCCAACTCGGAAATGTGCAGCAAGCCCTCCAAGCCGTTTTCCAGGCCCACAAACACGCCGAAATTGGTAATCTTGGTCACGGTGCCGGTCACCAATTGGCCGGGCTGATATTTGCTCGGAATGTCGGTGGCCCAGGGGTCTTCTTCCAGTTGCTTGAGCCCCAAGGCGATCCGTCGACGCTGTTGATCGACCGACAGCACTTTGCATTCGATCGTCTGGCCCTTTTCTACGACTTCGCTGGGATGACTGATTTTGCGCGTCCACGACATGTCGCTGACGTGCAACAAGCCATCGATGCCCTCTTCGATTTCAATGAAGGCCCCGTAATTGGTGAGATTGCGAACCGTGCCCTTGACCAGCGTTCCTGGTGGATAGCGTTCGGCGACCTTGTCCCACGGGTTGGCCTGGGTTTGCTTCATGCCCAGCGAAATCTCCTGCTTGTTTTTATCGATATTGAGCACCACGACGTCGATCTCGTCGTCGATGTGCACCAGTTCGTTGGGATGGCTGATGCGCTTGGTCCACGACATTTCGCTGATATGCACGAGGCCCTCGATCCCCTCTTCGAGCTTGACGAAGGCCCCGTAGCTCATCACGTTGACCACCGTGCCGCGCACGACCGAGCCCACCGGGTACTTTTGTTCGACCGTCTCCCAGGGACTGGCCGACTTTTGCTTGAGCCCCAGGGCGATCTTTTCCTTCTCGCGATCGACGTGCAGGATCTGCACCTCGATTTCCTGGTCGATCGAGACCATCTCGGACGGGTGCCCGATGCGGCCCCAGCTCATATCGGTGATGTGGAGCAGGCCGTCGATGCCGCCCAGATCGACAAAGGCGCCAAACTCGGCAATGTTCTTGACCACGCCTTTGCGCAACTGGCCGACTTCCAGCGTGCTTAGGAGCAGGGATTTCTTTTCGGCCCGTTCGGTTTCGATCAGCGCTCGGCGGCTGACGACAATATTGCGCCGCGCGTCGTCGATCTTCAGCACGATGCACTGGATCGTCCGCCCGATGTAGTCGCCGATGTCGGCCGGACGGCGGATGTCGACCTGGCTGGCCGGCAAGAACACGTTCACGCCGATATCGACGAGCAACCCACCCTTGATCTTGCGGGTTACCGTGCCGGTGACGATGTCGTTCTCGTGCACGGTTTCCATGACCTTGAGCCAGGCTTCGATCTTTTCGGCCTTGCGCTTGCTCAGGGCGATCATGCCGCGCGATTCTTCGGTGCGGCCGAAGACGTCTTCGACGTCCTCAATCAGAACTTTGACGTGCTCACCAACTTGCGGCGGCTCTTCGCCTTCTTCCCATTCGCCGAGCGGGATGATGCCTTCGCTCTTGTATCCGACGTCAACCAGGACGAACTCATTGTCGATCCGCAAGATTTTGCCATCGATGATCTTGTTGACGGCGAGCTCTCCGCCGCCCCAATCGATTTCCTCGGTTGCCGTGCCGCCCATCGCCTGGGCCAGCTCTTCCTCCCACTCTTCTTGTTTCAGATCCAGTCCGCGAATCAGGTTACGATTGACCATGTGTTTTGTATTTGGTTTGCCAGCCACGCCCCAAGCGGTTGCCACGGCGGCTAAGAAGACGCCTCCCTCTCCCTTTGGGAGAGGGTTGGGGTGAGGGCGCATCCCGGAAAAGTCAAGAACCCTCACCCTGCCCTCTCCCAGGGGGAGAGGGGTTTTGAAACAACGTCTCAGCCGACCGACGATCGCGGAGCATGACTCACGAGAAAAGGAACGCTCCCGCCTGGCCCAACCCCTCCACCGGGGATCTAAAAAGGCATCGGGACGAATTAAAAATTATACCTGTCCAGCCGCGGGAGGGCAATTACGACTGTGCTGCAATGTCGCTGCAATACTCCGCGGTTTTGGCTACCGGTGGTGCCGGCGGCTCCAGAGACCCTTGGCCAAGGGGCTTGTCACGCCTCTATCGATTCGATCGACGCATGTCAGCGCACTTTGAACGGCAATTGCACGCTCGTCTGTCCGGCGTCCGAGAGGCTCAGCGGCAGGTTCCAGATCACGTTGGCGGCTTTGCAGACGCCTTCGGCGCCGGTCTGGCAGTAGTAGTAGGCCAACGAAATCTTCAACTGGTCGCTGCCGTTGGCGGCGCTAGTGGGCAAGTCGATGTCGAACTTGGCGGACTTTTCCTCGACCTCGGTCAGTTTCCCCAGCGCCTCGCGGCTGATCGGGCCATCTTTTTCGCTCGCCTCGACCAGGTAGCGCAAGGGCGCCAGCGGATTGATCTTGTAGCCGGCCGGCAATTCCAAGGCGACTTGCAACCGCACCTTGCCGTCGGTCGACTTCAGAGTCGCTGCCGCCAGGTCGACCTGTGCAGCGTCAGGGAAACTCGGTTTCGCGTCGATTTTGGGCGCCTCCGGCGGCGCGAGCCCGACGATTTCGAGCGTGGCGACTTTATTGCCGTGCTTCAAATCGATCGTGCGGATCAAATGATTGTTCGTGTCGGCCACATACAGTTTGCCGTTGGCATGTGCCAGGCCGGCCGGCTCGTGGAAAGCCGCCGGTTCATCCTTACCGCCGGCGTTGCCGGTGCCCGCCAAGGTCTGGCACGTGCGCTGGCGCAGGTCGATGACCTTGATTTTGTTGTTGTACGTATCGGCCACGTACAGCAATCCGTCGTGGTAGAGTACTTCCAGCGCGTGCTGCAGCAGCACTTTTCGCCCCTGGCCATCGACATCGCCGAAGGTGAATAAGCGCCCGCCAGGCAAGTGCGACGTGCCGATCACCGTCCGAACCGGTGACGATGGATCGAGCGGAACCGCGCGAATCGAGCTCCCCTCGCTGTCGGCCACATAGAGCCATGCGCCGTCGGTGCTCAAGCCACTCGGCTGGGCAAACGAACTGTAGCCTTCTTCATAAGGTTGTGAGGGCAATTGCGGGCCGTCCACAATGTCTTCGCGCCCATTGCCAGCGACCGGACCGATGTCGCCCTTGGCCAACGACATCTTCCAAATCTGGTGCAGCCCGGCCATGGCAATGAATAAGTCGTGCCCGTGCAGCGTCAAAGCCCAAGGGCTATTGAGCGCCGTCTTGAGCGGTTTGCCGGTCCAAGAGGCCTTGCGCGCAACCAAGCCGCCGGCAACCTCCTCCATCCCCGGCCAGCCATGGCCTTGTTTGCCGGTGCCGGCCAGAGTGTGGACCTGTTTCTTTTTCAAATCCACTTTGCGCAGCAGATGATTCTCCGTGTCGGCGACGTACAGGATGTCGCCGGCCAAGGCCATTCCCTGCGGGTGGTCGAAGCTGGCTTTGGCAAAACTGCCGTCGGTCGCGCCGGCCTGGCCCGAGCCAATCGTTTCCACCAGCGTGCCGTCGAACCTGGCGACGACGACGCGGTTGTGGTTGCTGTCGGCAATATAGAGGCGGTCGGTTTTTTCATCGGCCAAGATTTTGCCCGGAAAACGCAAGGGAGTTGTCGGCACTTGAAAAGCCGCCAACTCGAAACGCAACGGCGTGGTGTCGAGCAGGCCCTTGCGTCGATAGTAGAGCATTGCTTTCTTGAAGAATCGATCGAGCAGCTCGAAATCAATCTCGCCGCCGTTGCGGGCTATCAGATTGCCCTCCGGATCGATGACGCATAACGTCGGCCAGCTTGTGACTTCGTACTTGTCCCAAATCTTGTGCTGGGCGTCGTTCAACACCGGATGCTCGATTTCGTACCGCAGCACCGCTTCCTCGATGTTCTTGGAATCTTGTTCTGTCGCAAACTTGGCCGAGTGCACGCCGATGACGACGATTTCGTTGGGATAGGCGTGCTCGAGCTTCTTCAACTGCGGCAGGACGTGCATGCAATTGATGCAACAGTATGTCCAGAAATCGAGAATCACGAATTTTCCGCGAAGCTGCTTCAGGTCGATCGGCCCGGCCGTATTGATCCAGCCCACGCCGCCATCGAGCGAAGGCGCCTGATAATGTTTGGGAAATGGGTGCTCTCCCACCGGCTCATCCTTTGGCGATTTCTCGGCCGTTTTGGCCCGACTGTCGTCGGCCGATTTGGGCTTTGCCGCCAGGAGTGAACCTCGGCTCGATGGGGCTCGGCCGATGCCGGCGCCGGTGGTTTCAGCGGCCAAGGCACCACGCCCTCCGGCCGATAGCACCACGACAGCTAGCAAAACAGGGGCGATTTTGAACGTACAACCCGATCGAGAAGCAGGCGACAGGAACATGAAGGGCCCCAAATGCCGCTGTGAAAGCCACACGGGTGAGCACTCTGGCCACGGCGCTCGAACTTACTTTAACACATCCCCCGCGGAAAGTATCGCCGGTGCCGATTCCATCACGCTTCACCAAAGTACAGACGCACCCACAATTTGCCTAGCCGCTGTCGAAGGAACACCCGATCGAGCCGCCCGCTGGTTTACCCATTTGATGTTATTCTAGCCAGTTTCAATCGCTAGCATCCCGACCGTTTACGGTGGAGAGAATTTGCTTTTGTAAAGTCGCGCTGCAGGCCGAAACAATCGTAACAGGTGTTATCATGCACCGATCGAAGTTGACATTCCGACACGTCGAGCGGTAGAGTTCGGCAGGCTACCGTCACAATCGCTCTCGTTCTACGAGCCGCCATAGTATACCCCCCCACAGCGATGCCGTACGAATTCAGGCTGCCGCGGCCCTGCCGATTTCCGGAGAAAGCAGTTGTGATGCGCAAGGTTCTTGCAGTATTGGTTTGCCTCCTGGCTGCTGAATCGATCGGCAACGCCCAGGAATGGGCAAACAAGATGTTCAACGTCACCTCGCACGACTTTGGCACGGTCGCGCGAGGGGCCAAGGCCGAGTTTCGCTTCCAGATCAAGAACATTTACCAGGAAGATGCGCATATTGCGGGCGTCCGCTCGAGTTGCGGTTGCATGACGCCTCAAATCACCAGGTCCGACCTGAAGACATTCCAAACGGCTGAAATTGTTGCCGAATTGAATACGCGGGATTTCTTGGGCCAAAAGTCGCCCACGCTATTCGTGACCTTCGATCAGCCGTTTCATGCCGTGGTAGAACTGCATGTGACCGGGTTTATTCGCGGCGACGTAGTCCTGCAGCCTGGCGCGATCGATCTGGGCACCGTCGACGTGGGCACGGAGATCGAAAAGAAGCTCCAAGTGATCTATGCCGGCCGAGAAGATTGGAAAATCGTCGACGCCAAGACGGCCGACCCAAACTTCGAAGTGGAAGTCACCGAGTTGGGCCGCGGCGCAGGCAAGGTCTCTTACGAGCTGCTGATTCGGCTCACCAAGACGGCTCCCGTCGGTTACATCAAAGATCAATTGATCCTGGTGACGAACGATGCCCGGGCACGCGAGCTGCCCGTCGATATGTCGGGACGCGTAATTTCGGAGATCACGATCAGCCCCACTTCGCTCTTCATGGGCACCGTGCATCCCGGACAGACGGTTACCAAAAAACTTCTCGTGCGGGGCAAGAAACCGTTTAAAATCATCGACGTCAAATGCCCCGACAAGTCGTTCGAGATTGAAACGTCGAAAGAAGCCAAGTCGGTGCACGTAATTCCAGTCGTGTTTACCGCCGGCGACGATCCCGGCAAAGTCGCCCGGAAAATCAGCATCATGACCGACCAGGGCGACAACCTGGCGCAAGCCTTCACGGCCTACGCGCTGGTGGTCAAGGCCGACGGTTCGGGCAAAGCGAACGACACTCCGGCCCACAAAGCCGAGACTTCCGGCGAGTAGCCCGCGCGCTAACGGCCTAGCGCTTTCGAGCCAAGCTGCCCGTTCGTAGCCACTTTTGCACTGTCCCGTTCGGGCTCGATCCCGAAGACTTGTGGTTGGTTCGCTAAGGCGCCGCTCGGGCAACTGCCGCAGCTTCCACAGCCGGCGGCCTTCCGCTTGGCAATGCTCAGCCAGGCCACGCGCGCCAAATAAGCGCCGGCCGCGGCGACGGCGAGCAAGGCGGTCAGGTTTTGCCAATCGAAGCTCATGCTTGCACTCCGCGCCCCCACCTAAAACGGCGGCAGCCGCATCCCGACTTGATAGGTCACAAGCGCGCCCAGGTATGCCAGCGCGGTCATGTAAATGAACGTAAAAGCCGGCCACCGCCAACTATTCGTCTCGCGACGAATCACGACCAGGGTCGAAGCACATTGCGCGCACAGCGCGAAGAACACCATGATCGACAGCGCCACGGGAATATTATAAACCAGCGCCTGGCTGTCATCCCAACGAGCCGCATGCATTCGGGCCGCCAGCCGATCTTGATCGGTTTGGTCGCCGACGTCCAAACCCTTTCCCAGGTTGTAAATCACGCCCAGCGCGCCCATCACCACTTCGCGGGCCGGAAACGAGGCAATCACCGCGCAGCCAATGCGCCAGTCCCAGCCCAAGGGACGCACGGCCGGCTCAATGGTGCGCCCCATGCGGCCCAGGATGCTCTGGCGTTGGTAGGCCGCGGCAATTGCGTGGTCCATGTCGGCTTTTTGATCTTCCAGTCCGGCGCGTTCGGCCGCGCCGGTATCGAGTTGGACTAATCGTGCCGTCAGCGCGTCCCGCTCGGGTCCGAGGTTCTCTTCCACCACTTCGGCGTTGTGCGGATAGTAGGAGGCGGCCCACACGATCACCGAAACCGCGAGGATCAGCGTGCCGGCCCGGCGGACAAACGACCAGCCACGCTCCCCCATTCGATAGAGCACCGTGCTGGGCGAGGGCCACTTGTACGATGGCAGCTCCATCACGAAGGGCGGAGTCGGCCCACGGAGCAGCGTTTTCTTTAGCACCAGCGCCACCAGCGCCGCCGTGACGATGCCCAGCAAATATAAGGTGAACAACGTCACGCCCTGCAATTGCAACAATCCGCCGGCAAATGTCCGCCGCGGGATGAACGCGCCAATCAAAACCGTGTAGACCGGCAGCCGAGCACTGCAGCTCATCAAGGGCGCCACCAGAATCGTGGTCAGCCGGTCGCGGCGATTCTCGATCACGCGCGTGGCCATCACGCCGGGAATCGCGCAGGCGAATGACGAGAGCAAAGGAATGAACGACTTGCCGCTCAGTCCCACGCGAACCATCAATTTGTCCATCAGGTATGCGGCGCGGGCCATGTAGCCGCAATCTTCCAAAATGGCCAAAAAGAAGAACAGCATCAGGATCTGCGGCAGAAAGACCAGCACGCTTCCCACGCCGCCGATGACGCCGTCAACCAGCAGCGATTCGAGCGGCCCTTCGCTCATGGCGGCGCCCACCGCTTGCCCGAGCTTGCCGATGACCGCGTCAATCGCTTTCATTGCCGGCTCGGCTGCCACGAACACGGACGAAAACACAAGCAGCATGGCCAGGACAAACAACAGCGTGCCCCAAAATTTGTTCGTCAGAATCCGATCAATGCGGTCGCTGCGCGTGGTCACCCGCTCGGCGGGACGCGCAATCACGCCCTTCAAGACCTGCGCCACCCAGGCATAACGGGCCTGAGCTTCGACGGCCGGCACCGGAGATCCGGCGGCCGCCAGGCGACCGCGGGCCGCCTTCAACTCGGCCGCGACATCCGCCTCGCCCGGCGAATGGTGGTTGCCGAGCAGCTCGCTTTGCAAATAACCGCTCGTATCCAGCAGCAGCCGCTCGACCAGGTAACGCGGCATCGCTTCACCGCCGCAAGTCGACTCCTCATCGCGCATCCGCGGGGCCAACGCACTTTGCAAATGCGTCACCTCGCGTTGGAATTCCGTCGGAAACGGGCTCTCGGGCACGGCCGAGTTTGACGATATGGCGGCAACCAGCGCGGCTTTCAGTTCAGCGATCCCGCGGTGGCGGTTGGCCTGTACTTCGACGACCGGAACGTTCAGTTGCGTACTAAGCCGCTCGACATCGATTGCCAACCCACGAGCCCGCGCGATGTCGACCATGTTGAGCGCCACCACGGTTGGCACGCCGAGTTCGAGCACCTGGCTGACAAGATACAAATTGCGCTCCAAATTGCTCGCGTCGACGATGGAGAGCACGATATCGATCGGGCCCACGTCCGCGCGGCGGCCCAAGAGCACGTCGACGGCGACCATTTCGTCGGGCGAGCGCGGGGCCAGACTGTACGTGCCGGGCAGATCGACCACTTGGCAAGCCTGCCCAGAGAGGTGCAAGCTGCCCAGCTTTTTTTCGACCGTCACGCCCGGATAGTTGCCGACTCGCTGACGCACTCCCGCCAGCGCCGTGAACAGTGTCGACTTGCCCGTGTTGGGATTGCCAATCAGAGCAACGGTGATCGTCGATCGGGCGATGGTCGGGGACTTCATGCCGGTGGGAGGAAGCGACACGGCCGCGCTGGTGGAGCTTCCCAATGTCTAGAGAGGTTCGATTTGCACTCGGGCCGCTTCGGTGCGGCGCACACTGAGTCGATAACCGCGTAGTTCCAGTTCTAGGGGATCGCCTAAAGGAGCCGTGCCCACGACGGCGACTTCAACTCCAGGAGTCAATCCCATTTCCAACAGTCGCACACTCAACTCGTCCGCGCCCAGGATCGAATGCACGCGAGCACGCGAGCCGACGCTCAAGTCTGCCAGTAATTTCAAGTCACGGCCCCGCGCCGAACCAGCACGCGCAGCAGCTCATCGGCGCGAAAGCACAACTTCTGGCCGGCCAGGCGGATTATGCAGGGACTACCGGTTTGCACCATCTCGATCGCCGCGCCACCGCGCAGGCCGAGCTCTTCGAGGCGGTGTACCTGGTCGGGACGGCCCATGACCTGAGAGACATTGGCCAACTGCCCCGGCGCCAACAAACTGAGGGGAATGAGGTCGTGCACGGCTCATCTTTCCTAGGGATGTAATTGAGACTCATTCTCAGCAGCCCCCAATTGTAAACGGTTGCTCAGTCCCTAGCAATTGGCAGAAATATGATTTTTTGCTCCGCGAATCTGACGCACGGAATCACGGTAAACCCGACGGATCACCGCTTAACCGGTTCCGGGATCGCCATTTAGGACCCCAGACCGTTCACGAGCGGTTCACACGGGCGTTCGCGGAAAGTCGCTTTGACTTTCGAAATGCGATTCCAAGGCGGCCATGACCGCTAGCACCACGTCTTCGCGCCACGGCTTCGCGGCGACCTGGACGCCGACCGGCAGACCGGCGCTTTCGGCCTCGACCCGGCTGGCCGCCCGGTCCACGATGTCGCGGCTCGTCGGCCGATCGCTCTCTTCGCCCGACCGTACCCGCGTGGCCGGCACCACACCAGCGGGCACGCCCAGCAGATTGGCCCAATAGCAATAGCTGGCCGCGGTGGCCAGTTGCTCGGTGCTGCCGTGTCGCAGCGCCGGCAACGCGTGGGGCGGACAGATGACCGCATCCAAGCGAGCGGCATTCCAGGCCGCAAAGAAACGCTGCGCATAGTGGACCCGCGCTGCCGAGAGCTGCCAATATTCGTCGGCGCTGCGCTTGCCGATCGACGCGATCAACTGAGCGGTCCGCGGTTGGCCGATCGCCTGCAAACCGCCCCGCATGATCGCCCGCACCCAGGCCGGCAATCGGCACAACGTGATCAGCCGGTTGATCCGCCGGTCGCGAGGGCTACGGCCCAAGAGGCGCGCCGCATCGGCGGCGCCATCGGCACTTGCCAAGGCAAAAAATAATTCCACGGCCAGCGGGATGTCGGGGGGAACAAACTGTTCCACGTGAGCACCCAACCCGCGCAGGACATCCGCCGCTTCGGCCACCGCGCGGCGAAGCGCTCCAGACGCGGCAAAAAATCGGTCGTTAGTCCACATGCCGATCCGCAAATTCTTGATCCGCACCTCCGCCGGATCTCGCAAGGGCACCGGCGCGATCTCCAGATCGATCATCTCCGGATCGCTGGCGTTTAGAACCTGTAGCGCCAAAACCAAATCTTCGACTCTGCGCGCAAGCGGCCCTGGTTGCGGCCGAATGGCTTCCAGGCCGTGCAGGTTGTCGCGCGTGCCGGCGTTCGTGAGCCGCAGCGTGGTCGGCTTGATCCCGCAAATTCCGCACGAATGGGCCGGCTGGCGAATGCTGCCGCCGAGATCGTTGGCCAGTCCCAGCGGCGATCCGCCCGCGGCAATGATGGCCGCCTCGCCCCCACTGCTGCCCCCCGGCGAACGCTCCAGATTCCACGGATTGTTGGTCCTGCCGTAGACCGGGTTTTCCGTTTCATGAATCAGCATCAATTGCGGCAGATTGGTTTTGCCCAACACGATCGCGCCGGCGCGCCGCAACCGCTCGACCAGGGGACTATCGGCCGACATGATCTCGTCCGCAAAACGTCCGACGCCCTCGGTGGCTGGCGTCCCGGCCACGTGAAAGCACTCTTTGACCGTGACGGGAACGCCGTGCAACGGTCCCAATGGCTCGCCACGGCGGCGTGCTTCGTCGGCCGCGGCGGCTTGGGCGCGGGCGTGCGCGAAGACCGGCACCACCACGGCATTGAGCCGCGGATTGACCTCCTCGATGCGTCGAATGTGCGCGTCGATCAATTCCGCGCTCGTGATGCTCCCCGCGGCGATTTGTCGGGCCATTTCACGGGCCGAGAGCCGAATCAGATCCGTCCGCGGTGGAGATACGCTTTCGGTCATGGTGTTTCGGGCGCCGAGGTATCGTTTTGGGGTCGCTGGCCCTCACTGCCGAGCCATCTCCTTGCCGCGCGCCATGTGCTGCCCAAAAGTTTTCCGGAAATCAGATCTTCGGTGACGGTCGATCGGTTGGCTCGAAAGTTTTCCCACACCGCGGCGATATACGGCTCGCTGGTTTCGGCCAGCGATGCATACAAACCCTTTTGCCGAATCTCGCGCAGGGCTTGCGAATAGTAATCGATGACGTGCCTGTCAAATAGCGTACCCGCGACTTTGACCGTCGACAACGCGCCGCGGCCAACGGTGGCGATTTTACCCAACGAGTGCATCGTCGCGGCGCCGGAAACGGCCAACATGCCGACCCGTTCACGCCGGGCAATCTCGCGCATTTCTTCCCACAATCGATGCACTTCGGCCTGCGGCACGATGTGCGCCGGATTGGTCGCGGCGATCGCCGCGCGGGTTTCGTCGATGGTCTGCCGAAGCGCATCCACCGAAAGCGGCGGCGTATTGAAGACTTCGCCCGTCGCGGCCGATGCGCCCGAGACCGCCTGAAGCAAATCGTTCACGTGATCGATCGTCGAATGCTCATCGATAATCCCCTGGGACTTCAGTTCGTCGGCCAGTTCCTTGAGATAGACCTGCGAACCGTAGGCCACGTCGCTAACCGCGGCCAGCAGCATCATGGGCGAGAGGTGCAGCGTCGCTAAAGCCGCCATGTCGACGAAGTTGCCAACCACCTTGCGAGCCACGTAGCTGTCGACTTCCGCGGTCGACGAGGGCTGCGCGCCTGGGGCAACTCCGCCCACGTCATGCACCAGGAAATCGAGCATTTGCCGCACCATGACGGTATAGGTACGCGAGCTTTGGAAGGATTGCGGTACCAGCAGCGAAGCCGATTCGCGCAGCACGCCGCCCAGCAAACCCGTGCCGGTGCGCACCGCGCGTTCCGGAAGTGACAGGACGTAGCCGAACTGCTCGCGAGCGGTGCGCGAGGACGGGGAGCCCAAGTCGTCGCCGGCCGATTCACCTGTAGGCAGTTCGGGCATGCACCAGGCCTCGTGAAAACGACGCGCCGGCCGATTCGTTGACCTACTGGGCCGCGGGAATTGGCAGCGCCATCCCGCTCCACACGACGGCCGCCTCGTGTCCCTCATAACCGGCGATCTGCAGAGCCGGATTCTCGACAATACTGCCTAATACCAACGCCCGATCGTTCGGTTTCAGCTTTGGATTTTCGGGCGTCACGGCCGTCACGCTCACGGGCTCCTTGTCGGAGGCAAGTTCCATCTTGATGTGATAGAGCTTACCGAGCTGCTCCACATGTTGCACCGTTCCGGCCAACATGATGCCCGAGACTGTCCGCTTGGGATAGCCCAGCCAACGACCCGCGTTGATACCCAAAGCCTCAACGCGTTTCTCGTCCTCGGCAAACTGCATGATAACTTGCTGCAATTGCTCTCGCTGATTCCTTAATTGCGGATTGGCCGGATCGTCTTGGGCGAACGTGAGCACCTCGGCCAGGCGGTACAAGCTGAGATAGAATTGACTGCGGACTTTCTTGATCGCATCCTTGTCCGTTGAATTCTGCGCGGCCATCATTTTTTCATTCGCGTCTCCGGCGGTTTGCATGGCCGTGGCCAGATCGGACAGCGTGAATTGAGCCGCATCGCGGGGACCGATCGCTTCGGCCGGCTGGCCCGCGTCGGCTGGGTCCGGCATTTCCTCGGGCTTGGCGTCACTTGGACCGTCAAACGGGCTCGGCAATTCGCCGGTCGAGGCATCAGCAGCCGTCTTATCGGCGGATTTGACAGGCTTGTCGGTGACAGGAGCGGCTGATTCGTCGGGCATTTCGGCGGCATCTTGCGCGGGCTCGGGTTTGCCGGCCACGGCTCCGACGTCGCCCCCAGTTTTCTTTGGCGTCTCGGCGGGCATTACTTCCGGCTTGCCGTTTCCGACGGCCGGTTCGTCCGCCACCGGCGGCTCGGGCGGAGCATCGTCGGATTTTGACGCGGCCGCATCGGCCGCCGGCGGCATCGGCTCGACGCGCGTGTCGGCCTGGGCCGGTTCGGCAGCGACAGCTTGCGCGGGAGCCGGTGAAGGCGCCCCTTGTGCGGCGGAATCGACGGCGGCCGGCGCCGGTTCGACACCCCCTAGGGCGGTCTGTTGCGGCGCGACTTGAGCCGGTTGGGGAATTGAGGCCACCGCAATCGGTTTGTTGAACTTCGATTTGGCCAAGTTCCCCGGCTGCGCCCAAGCAGGCAGTTTGCGTCCCACGTCGAAAAAGTCGTAGTCGGGACTGATCCATAGCACGCCATAAAGCGCCACCGGCAGTGCCACCACGCTGCACACCACCAGACTCACCAAAGTCCGCACCAAAGAACCTGACCGACCCGCCTTCGCCGGCGCCTTCTCGCGCGGCTTGTTCTTTTTCTTCTTACCCTTTTCCTCGGCGGGAGGCGGTTGGTCGGCGGCAGCCACGGGCGTGGGCTCGGCCTCGATCGGATCGCCAAAATCCAATTCGGTTTCCGATTCCCCCGCAGCCGGTTGGGCGGCGACTGGTACGCCAAAGTCGAGCGCGACCTCGTCCTCCCCCTCCTCGGCCGCTTCGGGCGCGTCAAAATCGAATTCGACTTCTCCCGTCACGGCAGGTTTTTCGGCCGAAGGAACGTGATCAAAATCGATCTCAATTCCATCGTCGGCCGCGGGGTCGTGCCCCGGCTCATCGTGGGCCGGTTCATTCTGGCCGAGATCCAGCACGCTCTCTTCGTCGGGTCCCGCGAGCTCGAAATGTTCGTTAATCGGAGGCGCCTCGCGCACGAGCGGGTCGGAGGTCGTGAAGCCGAGGTCCTCGATTTCCGTGTCTTGCTCCTGCATCGTCAGATCGTCGTGTTCGATTTCCGGCGCCTCGAAGGAAAGATCTTCTTCCGCGCTCTCGGAATGGCCCAGGTCGGCCAAAGGTGCGGCTTCTTCGTGGGCCTCATGCGCACCAGCCAAATCGACCGGCTCGGCCGCCTCGTGTTGCAACGCATTGTCCAGCTTGTCCTCGATACCCCGATCGGCCGGAAGATCGAACGAGTTGCCCGGCGCTCCAACCGGCGCGTCTTCAATCACTTCCAGCAACGGCGGCATGTTCACAAGCGCGTCGGCCAGCGTGTATTGAGAACGACACAGCGGGCAGCGCACCTTGGCACTGCTGCTGACGCCCGAGGGCAATGAAATCGGTTTGGCACATTGGGGGCACGACGAAATCGACATAAAACCTCCGGAATGAGCGGGGCAGGTCAAGTTTAGCAGCCCAAACCCCGCCATGTCCATTATTTTGAAGCCCGCTGGTTCAATGGCGGTTTGGATGTTTGTCCGTGAATTCTTAACATTTTCCGCTACCCCGCACGGCACGGCCGCCACGAGCCCATTTGCTTGACGCCCGCGTGAGTCTTGGAAACACTACTGGTTGGCTCCGCCCGAATCTAAGAACGTGTGTTCAAATTACGGAACTGGGGGGCGAGGCTCCTGCCGAGCCTCTTCGCCCGGCATAAAACTGGCTCAGCGGGAGCTTCGCCCTCCCAAATTCCAACGTTCGGAACGTTTTGAAGACGTGTTCTAAGTGAACGCACCGGCTGTTCATCCGCTATCCAGTGTGCATCGAACGGGCGATGCGACGCGCTCGCGACTTCGGAAGAAGAACCAATGGCAATGGTCGACAACGATATGACCCACCCTTTCGAGCCGCGGACGATCGTCTACACGGGCGGGGAATACAAGCACGAATCGTTCGGCTACCGCTTGCTCAAGCCGAACGTGATTCAAGCGAAGGAAAAATATCCGCTGCTTCTATTTCTGCATGGGGCCGGCGAACGGGGCACGGACAATTGCTGCCAAACCAAATACTTGCCCCAGTGGATGGCCCAAGGCGAATATCGAAAAAATTATCCGTGTTTTCTGGTCGTGCCGCAGTGCCGGCCGAATAAATTGTGGGTCGAAACCCCGCGAGCGTTCGATCGCGCAGCGCCGCGCCAAACTCCGGGCCCGCAAATGCAGGTTGTGATCAACATCTTCGACGACGTGATAACGAACTTTCCGGTCGATGAGCGCCGGCTTTATTTGACCGGGCTATCCATGGGCGGATACGGAGCCTGGGATTTGGGCACTCGACTAGCCGACCGCTGGGCCGCTGTGGCCCCAATTTGCGGCGGTGGAGATGAGCTTTATGCCGATCGCCTGGTGGGCGTGCCGGTTTGGGCGTGGCACGGCGATGCCGACGAGATTGTGCCGGTGGCCAAGAGCCGGCGGATGATCGACGCGATCCGCCAGGCCGGCGGCGAACCAAAATACACGGAGCTAAACGGAGTGGGCCACGATAGCTGGACGCCCGCTTATACCGATCCCAAGGGAGTCATTCCCTGGATGTTCTCGCAGCGACAATCGTGAGCGGATCCGTTGCAGGCACCCTCGGTGTGCCGCTACATTGTTCAATAATTGGCCACGGCGCGCCCAGCGTGCCGGCTGCATTCGGTGCTGGCGTGGCGTTGACCTGGTTTTCGGCCGAGGGATATAATCTTTTTCCAATCTTGAGCTTAGGCACGGTCGCCGAGTTCGGTCGCCCGTGCCCGGCCCAGGTCCGCAACCTAAAACTCCAGCCGTTCTTTTTCGAGAGGATTTGACATGGCCACAACTGTTGCGAAGGAAACTCGGACTGTTGAGAAGGGAATGCGGGACGACATCACCCGCTGCATTGGGAATACTCCCTTGGTTCGTTTGCGGCGAATCACCGAGGGGTGCGTGGCGACGGTCGCGGCCAAACTCGAAAACTTCAACCCGCTGTGGAGCGTGAAGGATCGCATCGGCCGCTCAATGATCGACGCGGCCGAGCGTGACGGAAAAATCAACAAAGACACGGTGATCATCGAGCCCACCAGCGGTAACACGGGAATTGCCTTGGCTTTTGTCTGCGCGGCGCGCGGCTACAAGCTCAAGGTGACGATGCCCGAGAGCATGAGCCTGGAGCGGCGCCGGCTGCTGAGGGCATTTGGCGTGGAGGTGATTCTGACTCCCGCCGCCGATGGAATGCCCGGCGCGATGCGGAAAGCGGACGAGCTGTTGGCCCAGAACAAGAACTGGTTCATGCCGCAGCAATTCAAGAATCCGGCGAATCCCGAAATCCACCGCAAGACCACGGCCGAGGAAGTCTGGCGCGACACGGATGGGAAAGTTGACATCTTCGTGTCCGGGGTCGGCACCGGCGGCACGATCACCGGCGTGGGCGAAGTGCTCAAAGCCCGCAAGCCGGGCGTCAAGATCGTGGCCGTCGAACCGGTCAACAGCCCGGTGATCACGCAAAAAATGGCCGGCCAGGAGCTCAAGCCCGGCAAGCACATGATTCAAGGCATCGGGGCCGGATTCATTCCGGACGTGCTCAATATAAAGATCATCGATGACGTAGTCCGCGTGACCGACGAAGACGCGATGGAGACATCGCGGCAATTGGCCAAGCTCGAGGGCTTCATGTGCGGCATCAGTTGCGGCGCCGCCGCCTGGGCCGCCTTGGATCTGGCCAAGCGCCCGGAGAACAAAGGCAAGCTGATCGTGACGGTGCTGCCCGACTTGGGCGAACGGTATTTGTCGACGAAACTGTTCCCGGAATGAGGGTGACTTGTTGCTGCCATTCCAGTTCGCGCGATTGGGGTGTGAAGGCCGATTCCAGATTTCCAAAGCCCGATGCTTCCGTTATTGGAGGTGATTCGCGACGGCAACGATCATTCCAATCGGGAAATCGAAGCAAGTCTCACCGAAAAGTTCGGGATCAGTGACGCCGAATTGGACGAGGTGCTCAAAAGCAGCGCTAGTGTGTTTGTCAACAGAGTTGCATGGGCTAAGGTGCACATGCGCAAAGCAGGGTTGTTGGATCTCCCGTCGCGCGGAATGACGCGAATTACTGCAGGGGGGTTAGCGGTATTGTCGCAGCGCCCGGCGAAGGTTAATCTTCGTTTTTTGATACAGTTCCCGAGTTACGACTGGCACAAGAACTCAACATCGGAACAACAAGTCGAAGAACATGCCGAAGAAGTCCGCCGAACGCCGGAAGAACAGCTGGAGGCCTCCTACGACTCGCTGCGCGAAAAGCTCGCCGCCGACCTTTTGGAGAAAGTGCGGAGTTGTTCGGCCCAATTCTTTGAGCGTTTGGTGGTTCGACTATTAGTCGCAATCGGCTATGGCGGTACACTCGCGGATGCCGGACAGGCAATCGGCAAAGCGAAAGACGGGGGTATCGATGGCATCATCAAAGAAGATAAACTTGGGTTGGATTTCGTCTGCGTACAGGCGAAACGCTGGGAGGGGAATGTCGGCCGCCCGGTCGTTCAAGCATTTGCCGGCAGCATGGAGGGCTTTCGAGCTCGTAAGGGCGTGCTGATTACAACTTCGTCGTTTTCAAGGGATGCGTTGGAATTCGTGAAGCACATCGAACGAAAGATTGTGCTCATCGATGGCGAAGCACTCGCCCAGCTGATGATCGACCACGATGTCGGTGTTTCGACGCATGAGACTTACGTTCTGAAACGTGTTGATTCCGATTTCTTTGCCGACGACGAGGCGTGACAAAGAAAGCCCGCTGGGATTCGCCTGTTCCACGTGCCCTTCTTGTGGTATAATTTTTCCATGGCTCCAAAACTCTCCGACGAACAGCGTGACGCCGTCGAGACGCAGGGCGGGCGACCCGTGCAGATAGTCGACCCCGCAACCCTTGCGACCTTCTATCTCATTAGCGAAGAACAATTCAACCAGGTCAGGTCTCTCCTCGAAGCCGAAGCGTTCGACATTCGCGAGACTTATGCCGCCCAAGATCAGGCTCTTCGTCCGATTTGGGACGATCCAGCCTTGGATATTTACAACGAGCCTGATACTCCTTCCACGACGCTATGAACGTACGACGTGGGGACGTGGTATTGGTTGGATTTCCGTTCGCTTCAGGATCGGGCTCCAAACGTCGTCCCGCACTAGTCGTGCAAAATGACCGCAACAATCAACGGATGAGGAACACCATCCTGGCCGCGATCACGACCACCGTTCACCGGTCGAGCGAATCGACACAGTTCTTGGTTGACCCATCCACGTCCGATGGCCAAGCAAGCGGCCTGTATTTACCGTCGGTCGTCAGTTGCGAGAATCTCGCGACGGTCGAGCATGCCCTAATCACGCGAATACTCGGTCGTCTGCAACCGTCGATGATGCAGCAAATTGATGCTTGCTTGAAGGCTGCGTTGGATCTTCAATAGCCCATCGCCGCACTACTCTTCCTCGCTGCGGAGCTTGGCCAGGATGCTGTAGTCTTCCAGCGTCGTGGTATCGCCGACGGTTGCCTTGCCGCTGGCGATGTCCTTCAATAGCCGCCGCATGATCTTTCCGCTGCGGGTTTTGGGTAGCGCGCCGGTAAAGCGTATATCGTCGGGCTGGGCCAACGCGCCGATTTCCTTGCGGACGTGGGCTTTCAATTCCTTGCGCAGCGCGTCGGTCGGCTCGCCGTTTTTGAGCGTGACGAACACAGCCACGGCTTCGCCCTTGATCTCGTCGGGCCGGCCGACCGCCGCCGCTTCGGCCACTTGCGGATGGCTGACCAGTGCGCTTTCGATTTCGATCGTGCTCAAGCGGTGCCCAGCCACGTTCAACACGTCGTCGATGCGGCCCATGATCCAGTAATACCCGTCCGCGTCGCAGCGGGCGTTATCCCCGGCCAGGTAACTGTGGGGCACTTTTGACCAGTACTGCTCGCGATAGCGATCCTGATCGCCCCAAATTCCGCGCAACATCCCCGGCCAGGGTTTGGTAATAACCAGCCAGCCCCCCTGTCCCGGCGGCACTGGCTTGCCCGAGGAATCGACAATCGCAGGAATAATGCCCGGGATCGGCTTGGTGCAACTGCCCGGCTTGGTCGGAATCGCGCCCGGCAGCGGGCTCATCATGATGCCGCCGGTTTCGGTCTGCCACCAGGTATCCACGATCGGGCAGCGCTCGCGTCCGATTTTGCGGTGATACCACATCCAGGCTTCCGGATTGATGCCTTCGCCGACAGTGCCCAATAGTCGCAGACTCGAGATATCATGCCGGTCGACCCAGGCGTCGCCCCATTTGATGAATGCGCGAATCGCGGTCGGAGCGGTGTAAAAAATATTGACGCGGTACTTTTCGATGAGTTGCCAGAACCGTCCCTCATCAGGCCAGTTCGGGGCGCCTTCGTACAAGAGCATCGTGGCGCCGGCCGATAGCGGGCCATAAACGCAATAGCTGTGCCCCGTGACCCAGCCGATATCGGCCGTGCACCAGAAGATATCCTCATCGCGGTAGTCGAACACCCACTCGAAGGTTTTCTTGACGAACAAGTTGTAGCCGGCCGCGGTGTGCTTGATACCCTTGGGTTTGCCGGTCGAGCCGCTGGTGTAGAGAATGAACAGCGGCGTTTCGCTGTCGAGCGATTCGGCCGCGCAATCGTTCGGGGCTTGCGCGGTCAAATCGTGCCACCAGTGGTCGCGGCCCTCCTGCATGTGCACCGGGTTTCCGGTCCGTTTCAGCACGACGCAATGTTTGACCGTGGGCGATTTGTCGAGTGCCTCGTCGACATTTTTTTTCAACGGCAACTCCTGCCCGCGCCGCCAACCATAGTCGGCCGTCAGCTGCACCTTCGCGCCGGCATCGTTGTTGCGGTCCGCGATGGCCTCGGCCGAGAAGCCGGCAAAGATCACCGAATGAATGGCTCCCAATCGGGCGCAAGCCAGCATGGCGATCGCCAGCTCGGGCACCATGGGCATGTAAATCGAGACGACATCGCCCTGCTGCACGCCCAGCTTCTTCAATACGTTGGCAAACTTGCAGACTTCGTGGTGAAGCTGCTGATAGGTGAACGTGCGCGAATCGCCCGGCTCGCCTTCCCAAATCAGGGCCGCCTTGTTTTTTCGCCAGGTAGTGAGATGGGCGTCAAGGCAGTTGTAGGAGATGTTGGTCTGCCCGCCGACGAACCAATTGGCGTCGGGTTCGTGCCATTCCAACACTTTTTCGAAGGGGCGAAACCAGTGCAGTTCACCAGCCAGAGAGCCCCAAAAACGCTCGATATCAGCGGCGGCTTCGCGCCACATCTTTTCATAAGCCGCCATCGAGCCGATTTGAGCCCGCTCGGCAAACTCGCTGGGGGGCGGGAAAACCCGGCTTTCCTGCATCACGGTATCAATTTGGCCGCCGGCCTGCTTTGCCATTCGCGCTCTCGCCTCCCGATGTGGACATTCACTGGTCAATTCGCTGCCGCCGAAAGCCCGGATTTTAGCCAGCGCTTTTGGCAAGTGTCAACGAATGGCCAGGCGCGGCAACGGGATCATGCGCTCGTTCAAATGGCCCTACCAACCCCCCGGCCAGCCGGAGCGTCGGCATAAGGGAAGCCAGGATCGAAACCGCCGAGACCAATCGGGGTTTAATTGTCTTGACATTAGATTCAACCCAACTTGTGACGATTCTCCGCAAATCTAGAGTGACAAACCGTGAGTTCGCATTCCCCCCCAGGACAGCGTGACGCGATCGTGCAGCGGGTAATTCGACTCATCCGCGAGTTGCACGCAGCGAACGGCGATTCGGAGGACCAAGGCGAGCACATGCGCGACCGGATAAAGGCGCAACTGCGTAGTCTTGCAATTTTGCTTTGGACCGATGGCAATGGCCCACTGAGCCGCTGACCCCTGCTACAATGGCCGGATGCACGAAGCCTCGAAACCCCACGACAAGCCACCCACGGCTTGGTTCTGCTCACTCAGCTCGGACAGACCGGTCTATGCCTGCCCCAAGTGCAACAAGCTAGCCATGCAATTCCACGCGCGATTGGCCACCGCTCCTGGACGACACGATTTTTATCGCTGCTGCGCCTGCGGGTCGTTCTGGGAAGTATGACTGAAACGGCTCGCGGTTCATTTAACTCCCATGGCGAAGCCCTTCCCGCACCGAATCCGTCCTGAGGCAAAGTGTACCACTGGTGGTAACTCCCCCACAAGCCGACGGACTTCGCTGCCGGCTCAGGATTGAATGGGCGTCGAATGTCCTGTTTCGGGCCTCGGTGGCCACTGCCCTGACCATCGTTCGTCACCCGGGCGCGCGTGCTGGCGTCCTGCGAGTGGCTTCGGAGCGGGCTGAAGCTTCGGCCAGCCGCTTTAGATTGCGCATGAAGTAGCGGAGCTGAAAGAACATGAACACCCGCGCGATGGGAATCGCCAGCTTGATGGGCCCCGACAGCGGCTCGGTATCGATGAGGGCGTAGTATTCCAGCCGAGTGCGCGACCCAAGATCGGCCAACCGATAGTCGACTTGCATCACGACGCCCCGCGAGAGCGCGCCGCCCCAAAACGAGACCCCGAGATGCCGCGGCGGGTCGTAGGCGTTGATCCGGCCTTCATAGCGCGCGATCCGGCGGCCCTCGCGAACTCGCATATCAAACGTGGTGCCGACCGCGCGTGGAAGCTGGCTGGTTGTCGTAATCTCCAGCAAGGTCGTCATCCACAACTTCTGCTTTTCGGTCTCATCCAGAAAACGCCACAACTCCCAAGGCGTGCAGCGACATTCCGCACGAAATTCAACGTGCATGAACCCAACCTCAGTCCTCGACGAAAACACCCATGCCCACGCTAGTCATTTTCAAGCGCAACAGGCGGTTTGGCAAGCTCACTGGCAATCGATCGCCCGGGCTACTTGCCGAGTTCCTTCAAGTAGATGTTCTTGAAGTACAACGTGTTGCCGTGATTTTGCAGCTCGATTTGGCCGCTCGGATAAATCAGCTTATCGCGCTCCCAGTAATTTTCCAACGTCACGTTGTCGACCACCAGCCTGTCGTTGAGATACACGGTTACTTTGTCGCCCACCATTCGGATGCGAAACGAATTCCACTCCCCGACCGGGTTGTCGGCATTGGCCGAGGGTTTGGAAGGGTTCTTTTGATTATTGTACAACCCTCCGGAGCCAATGCCCTGGGCGGCCGGCACCGCCGGATCCCAGATTTGCACCTGCGGGCTACCGCGCAAATAAATGCCGCTGTCGCCGTCCTTGAGAATCTTCCAGTCCACCAACAACTCGAAATCGGCATAGTCTTTCGCCGTGCACAGACTCTGCCCCTTGCCGTCGAATACCAGCGCGCCGTTTTCGGCTTTCCAGTGGGCTCGCATGCTTTCGTCAGCTTTCTTCTGCTCCTTGGCCAATTCTTCGGCCGACATTTTGGCCCGCTTCGGCGGATCGGCGACTAGACCTTTCCAACCGCCGAGGTCCTTGCCGTTGAACAGCGCCATGAAGCCCGGGGGCGGAGTATTGTCGGCCGCCCCGGCCGGCAAAGTGCAAATCATCGTTGCGCCAAAAAAACAGATCAGCATGAACGTCCGAGTTGTCTTCGTCATGGAGTACACCTTGGCAGAGGGGTTTTCATTGGGGCCGCTGATTGGCCCTGGGGGTTGGTAAGGGTTCAACGATGGCAATCTATCCGGTTTGGGTATGGGCTTGTTGCTCTTGCTGCTGCTGCTCGTATTCGGCGAGCACCGCGTAAAGTTGCGATGTGGTATTGCCCCGGGCCGAAGCCAAACACGGCAGGCCTACGCCCAGACCCGTCAGGGCGTTGTGCCACAGTTGATCTCCGGAGAGCGGATCGAGACAGTAGATAGATCAGGCTGGCCAGATCGCGCTGCGATGGGGGTGCGGGTTGTCGATCGGAGGGTGACGACATGCGCGACGGATCGCTCCTTTCTCGCTTACGTCCAGCTTTGTCTGGCCGCCACGAATGCTCGGATTGTAATCGCGCGCCCTGATCGGCTGCAAATGGGCCGGCAAGGGACTACTGGAGACTGTCCGCCTGCCGGCTCCCTCAACCGGCTTGACAACTAACACAGTCGCTTCTCCGGGACGGTTCTCGGATAGCTCTAATGAGTCAAGCGGCATTTCGCGAGCCGGTGGCGCCGGAGACACAGAACATACCCGCCCAGCGCCAGAGCGCCGGTTGCCGTCAAGACACACGTTGAGGGCTCCGGCACGATCGCCATTTGCATTGCCATCGGCAGCGCCAGCGGGGTCATTGCAGGCGTCGCCTGCGCCGGCGATTGCGATTGCGTTGACAACAAAGAATTGATGACCGCCAGAACGTCTTTCGCGTTCACGATTCCATCGCCGTTGATGTCCACATACTGATACTTGGTTCCGACAAATTGGGCACCGACCGAATGGGAATTATTGTTGTTGTTGAGCAAGTCGTTGATGATTGCCGCCACGTCGTTCGCGTGGACCGCGCCATCGTTATTGACGTCAAGCTCGTTTACGGGATTCTGAAATGCTGGATGAGTGCTCAGCGTAATGCCATTGAGCACGAAAATGTTGGCGAGTGTGACGGGCTTACTGGCCTGAGCGTCGGCCAAGGTATAGTCTTTCAGCGGAAAGCCTTGAAACCCGTCGAAGGTAAACCCATTCGGTAACTGTGCCGGAGATGGCTGGCTGGCCTCAATCTGGTCGATGACGTCCGTCATCCCCGTGCCGACGACCTGGCCGAATACGGTGAATCCGCCGTTTTGATGATCGAGATTGGCGGAATTATCGGCCAGATTATAAAACCACTCGCTCGTGGCGCTGTTCGGATCGCCACCCAACTTGGCCATGGCAATCGTGCCGCGCAAGCTGGAAAGGTGAAATTCGTTCACCACCGGACTAAACGTAGCGATGTGGTTTGGCGCAGATCCAGTAAAGAGCTGGTCCGCTCGGTAGCCGCCCCCCTGGACGACAAAGTTCGGAAGCGAGCGGTGAATCACCGTGTTGTTGTAACACGGTCCCGCCTTTGCCGTTGAAATTCGTGTTGAAATTGAAGGTCGCCAACGTGCTCAGCGGTCCGGCCGAGGCGCTTTCGACCGAGGAGGCAACTGCCAAACACGAAATCAATGCAGCATGAACAAGAAAGCGAGGCCATGCCATCAAACATCCACGAAATGCGCGCGAGCAAGCAGAGCTCGAACTCGCGTGTCGAAAGATCGCCTTCATGTGCCGTCTCGTGTTGCCGGTGCGATCGAGCCCGCACGGTCTGATATGAATCCCTTGCGTGAGGGAATGGTGCGGTCTGCCCCTTGATATCCCTTCAGCCTATTTGGCGAGTCGCGGAAAATCAAGCGAATTGCCCGCTGCCGTTGGGCATTGCCACCCCGATAACCGGCGCTCGTGTTGCAACTGCATTCGAATTCGAGCGGTTTCGGAGTGCCAAAATCGGCGTGGCGCCGCGACCGCTCGCCCTGACCTAAAGTGGTGTAGAGGAATCGCCGCATGTCCATCCATGTCACGCCCTACGATTGGCTGGTGTTCGCGGGACTCGCGGTCAACGGCGTCGCCTTCTGGCTGCTCTTCTGGCGAAATCCGTAAAGCTGGCGATCGGCGTCGGCAGAACGCTAAAAGTCAGCGCTGCCCGGCACGCGCGGGAAGGGTATCACGTCGCGGATATTCGCCATGCCGGTTACGAATTGCACGGCCCGTTCCAATCCCAAACCGAATCCGGAGTGGGGCACCGTGCCGTAACGCCGCAAATCGAGGTACCACCAATAGGCCTCCGGAGCGAGCTTTTGCTCGCGCATCCGCTCGGCCATCACGTCCAGCCGTTCCTCGCGCTGGCTGCCGCCGATGATTTCACCGACTCTCGGCACCAGGATGTCCATCGCGCGCACCGTGCGGCCGTCGTCGTTCACGCGCATGTAAAACGGTTTGATCGAGCGCGGATAGTCGCACAAGATGACGGGGCGACTGAAATGCTGCTCGGTCAAATATCGCTCGTGTTCAGCCTGCAGATCGTGGCCCCACGCGACCGGGAATTCGAACTTGGCCCCCGAGCCCGCGAGAATCTCGACCGCCTCGGTATAGCTCAGCCGCACGAAGTCGCTGCCAATGATCCCTTCGAGCGTCGAGAGCACGGTCGGCTCGATTTGCGCATTGAAGAATTGCATGTCGTCGGGGCACTGGGCGAGCACGTCGCGAAAGATCCGCTTCAAGAATCGCTCGGCCAGATCCATGTTGTCAGCGAGCTCGAAAAACGCCATTTCCGGCTCGACCATCCAGAACTCGGCCAGATGTCGCGAGGTGTTCGAGTTTTCGGCGCGAAAGGTGGGCCCGAAGGTGTAGACCTTGCCCAGGGCACACGCGAAAATCTCCGCTTCCAATTGCCCGCTGACGGTGAGAAACGCCGGCCGATCGAAAAAGTCTTGGGTAAAGTCGACCGTTGAACTCGTCTTGGGTACGTTGGCTAAATCGAGTGTCGTGACCTTGAACATCTCGCCCGCGCCTTCGCAATCGCTGGCGGTAATGATCGGCGCGTGAACGTACAAAAAGCCTTCTTCTTGGAAAAAGTTGTGGATCGAGCGGCAGATGCAGTTGCGCACGCGGGCGATGGCCCCAAAGGTGTTCGTGCGCGGCCGCAAATGGGCCAGGGTCCGCAGGAACTCGAACGAATGACGCTTCTTCTGCAGCGCGTATGTTTCAGGATCGGCCCAGCCGTGGACCGCGATTGCTTTGGCGTGGACTTCGGTGGCTTGTCCTTTGGCGGGCGAGGCCTTGAGCTCCCCTTCGACCGTCACGCTGCAACCGGCCGAAAGATGTTTGATTTCGCTTTCGTAATTGGGGAGAGCGGCTTCGGCGACGATCTGGATATTGCCGACCGATGAGCCGTCACTCAGCTCCAAGAAGCTGAATCCGCCTTTGGAATCGCGTCGCGTGCGGATCCAGCCTTGCAGCCGCACGTGTTCGCCGGCCGACTGAGGCTGGCGAGCCTGAGCCACGGTCATTTTCTGCATCGCAAACGCCTATCCCGTCTCGAACATTCGTGCACGCCGGGTGAACCAGTCAACATGTTTTCCGGGCGCGACGGACACAAGAGGCTCGCACCACGTCGCATCGCACGTTGTCGCTTCACGACATGGTTTACGATATTCGACTTGCCAACCACGACACCATCAATCTGCAACAAAACGAATTATAGAGAGATCACGAAACAGAAAACCCTCGCGCCGTTCAATGCTCGCGCGCCGCCAACCACCGCTCGGCATCGAGCGCGGCCATGCAGCCGGTGCCGGCCGACGTGATCGCCTGCTTGTAATAGTCGTCGGCCACGTCGCCGGCCGCGAACACGCCGGGCACGCTGGTGAACGTACGAAACGGCGTCGTAAAAACGATATACTTCTTTTCCGTCAACTTGAGTTGCCCTTCCAGGAAGCCGGTGTTCGGCGTGTGACCGATGGCCAAAAAAACGCCGGTCGCGTCCAGCTTTTTGGAGCTGTCGTCCTTGGTGCTCTTGAGCAAAACGCTCTTGACGCCCTCCTTTTCCGTGCCGAGCACTTCCGAGAGGCCATGATTCCAAACGAATTCGATCTTCTTGTTCGCTTCGGCGCGCTGGGCCATGATCTTCGAGGCACGCAACTGGTCGCGACGGTGCACCAGGTAGACGCGGCTGGCGAACTTGGTCAGAAAGGTGGCCTCTTCCACCGCCGAATCGCCGCCGCCGATCACCACCAGCGGCTGGTTGCGAAAACGGGGCAGCGCGCCATCGCAGACCGCACAGGCGCTGACGCCGCGGTTTTTGTAAGCTTCTTCCGAGGGCAACCCCAGGTAGTTGGCCCGCGCGCCGGTGGCCACGATCACCGAGAGCGCTTCGGTCACTTCCCCCTCGAGCGCCGTGAGGCGAAACGGATGCCGCTGGAAATCGACCTTCACGATGTCATCGGTCACGACGCGCGTGCCAAAATTCATGGCCTGCCGCCGCATCAGTTCCATGAGTTCCGGACCGCTGACGCCATGCTTCGTGTGCGGGGCCATTGTTTGCCGCGTTTCACGCGGAATCGCGCTGTCGAGATAGCTCTCAAGGTTTCCGGCCGGGAACCCGGCGTAGTTTTCCACCTCAGTGGTCAAATTCAATTGGCCCAGCGGCAAGGTCCCGGCGATCCGGTTTTCCTCCGTGACCGCGCCTTCGAACACCAAAGGCTGCATTTCGGCCCGGGCCGCGTAGATCGCGGCCGACCAGGCTGCCGGACCGCTGCCGATAATCACTACTTTTTCAACTGTCAAGGGGGAGCGTCCTTTCATGCTGTCCGTGCGAACTCGCGCAAGCCGCGTATGGTCGGCGAAGATGGAAAAAATTATAGCGCCCCAGGGGCCCCCGTCCATGCCACCTTGGGCGAACCCTCGCGGCGGACGATGATGGGGCTTATTCCTTCGCACTCTCCGGCGGCGGGCCGAGCGCTTCTTCGATTTGAATCGCTTTGTGCCCTTTGAAGGAGCCCGGATGGGCGCGGTACTTCGGCACGCCCTCAAGGCACACCGCGACCGGGCTGTGGACGTCTTTTTCCGTGGTAATGATGTCGCCCACTCTCAGATTGAACATGTCGCCCGTTGTGATCTTGGTTTCGGCCAGATGGGCGACCAGTTCGACCACGGATTGGTGCAAACTTTCGCTCACCTGTTTGACCGTCTGGGTCGAAGGCGGGCGCTGGCCATGGCTGGCCCAAGCGTTACCCGAAAGCCTATCGTCGATCCGCCGCAGCGCAAGGCGGGGAATGCACAAGCTCATGATCCCCCGCGCGTCGTTGATCGTCAGCTCAAAACGGATCAGCGCCACGGCTTCGCCCGGTGGCACGACTTGCACCAACCGCGGATCGCTCTCCACGCGATCGACCGACAGTTCCAGTTCGAGCACGTTCTGCCAGGCGCGACGCAACTCTTGCAAAAAAAGCCCGGTAATTCGCGATACCAGCCGCAGCTCGATTTCCGTCAAGGGCCGGCGGGCCACGGCGCCCGGCTCGCGCCCTCCACCCAGCAGCCGTTCGATGATCGGATAAAGGATCGCGGGATCGATGTCCAGGATCAGATATCCTTCCAGCGGCCTGGCGCGCAGCAGATTGAAGAAGGTCGGATTCTCCAGGCTAAGCAGAAACTCGCCACACGTCAGTTGACTCACCGAAGTCAGTTTGACTTCGACGACGCTTCGCAGCAGCGCCGAAAGAGCGATGCCAAAATTACGGCCGAAACCCTCGTGCAGCACCTGCAAGGCGCGCATCTGCTCCTTGGTCACCCGCTCGGGCCGCTTGAAATCGTACGGCGAAATCTTGTCGCGGGGCTTCTGCGGCGGTTCGGCCGAGCCGCCTCGTTGGGAAGAGGCCGCGGCCGGTTCGGCCCCGCCGGCGGTCGGCGCGGCGTCCGACTCTACCGTGTTGAGCAGCGTTTCCAGCTCAGCCTGACTCAGTCCGTCATCAGCCATCCTTGGCCTCCATGCACGTCAGACGTTGTGCTTCTTCTCCGTTTGGGAGAGGGAATCGCGCAAGACCGCTTGAGTTCCCAATTGGCCCGTCCCAAAATCGATCGGCGTTCCAGTCTCGTTGAGCGGGGTCCTATTCCCGGACCTGACCGGCGCCATACACGACGTATTTGTAGCTCGTTAGTTCCTTGATTCCACAAGGCCCACGCGCGTGGAATTTATCGGTGCTGATGCCGATTTCAGCGCCCAAGCCAAACTCTGCCCCGTCGTTGAATCGGGTGCTTGCATTGACGATCACCGCCGCGCTGTCCACCGCGGTCACGAACATTCGGGCGGCGTTCAAATCGGCGGTTACGACCGCATCGGTGTGATGCGAACCATAACGATTAATATGGTCGACCGCCTCTTCGATCGAATCGACAACTTTGATCGAGAGAATCGGCCCTAAATACTCGGTCGCAAAATCATCCTCGCTGGCCACCTTGGCCTGTGGGACTAAAGAGCGAGTGCGGCCGTCGCCGCGCAGTTCGATGTTGCGCTGAGCCAGAGCCTTGGCCACGCGGGGCAAAAAAACCGGCGCGACGTCGCGGTGCACCACGAGCGACTCGGCCGCGTTGCACACTCCCATTCGCTGGCACTTGGCGTTGACCGTAATCCGCTCGGCCATTGCCAGGTCGGCGGACCGATCGACATACACGTGGCAGTTGCCCGTGAAATGCTTGATCACCGGCATTTTAGCTTCGGCGGCTACTCGGCGAATCAGGCTCTCGCCGCCTCGGGGAATCGCCACGTCGATATATTTGTCCAGCGCGAGAAACTGCCCCACGGCCTCGCGATCGATTGTGTTGACGAACTGGACGGCGCCCGAAGGCAGCCCCACCTCATCGGCCGCTTGTTCCAAAAGCGCCACAATCGCCCGATTGGAATGCACTGCCTCCTTGCCGCCGCGCAGAATCACGGCATTGCCGCTCTTGACGCAAATCGCCGCGGCATCAGCGGTCACGTTGGGACGCGATTCATAGATGAAAAACATGACTCCCAACGGCACCCGGACTTTGAGCACCTCCAGCCCATTGGGACGAATGGACGAGTCAATCACTTCTCCGATCGGCTCGGGAAGGGCGGCGATTTCTTCCAACCCGACGGCCATCGCCTCCACGGCGCTGGGAGCCAGCCGCAGCCGATCGATTTGCGCCGCGGTCAGAGCGAACTGCGGCGCCGCGGCCAGATCCAGCGCATTTGCCTCGGCCAGTTCGCTCTGTCCACTGCGTAATAGCTCGGCGGCTCGCTTGAGCCAGGCGATCTTCCGGCCACTGGCCAACGAGGCCAACTCGGCCGAAGCGCCGCGCGCACGCTGAGCGGTCTCGAGACAATATTTGCGCAAATCGCTGATTTCGGCGACCGCCATGACGGAAGTTCCAATCCTGAGGGGACTGTTGGTGCGCCCACGGCCGAAAATAGAGGGGGACGAAAGCCGTGGCAGCATTGCTAAGTATCCCTCAAATCCGCGAGGCAGTCAACGTCGCTATCTCCAAGCTACGCCGCAATTTGGGCCTAGTCTAACAGGAGCGGTTGGCCACCGATCCCGCCGCTAGCTTCATACAGTACAAGCGCTTGTCGCAGCGGCAAAACGTCATGCACCCGCAGAATTTGCACCCCTTGGCTAGCCAACGCAAGAGCGACCCCGATCGTGCCGGCGGTTGGATCGGCCGTTTTGTCGCCGATCGCTTTGGCAATGAATCCCTTGCGGGAGTGCCCCACCAGAATCGGGCAGCCAAGCTCGTGAAATCGATGGCAATTTGCCAGCAAGCGGAGGTTGTGCTGATGCGCCTTTCCGAAACCGATGCCCGGGTCCAACGCAATGCGTGATTGCTCGATTCCCGCGGAGAGCAGATGATCGCGGCGCCGACGGAGATAGTCGAGTACGTCCTCCACGACGTTGTCGTAGACCGGGTTATCTTGCATGTCTTGGGGCGTGCCCTGCATATGCATCACGCAAATACCCGGATGTTCGTCGCGGGCTAGGTCGAGCATCCGCGGATCGCCCTCCAGGCCGGTCACGTCATTGATGATATCGACTCCCACGGCGAGCGCCCCGCGTGCCACGGCCGCCTTCGATGTGTCGATCGACAGGGGAATCAACACACGCGGTTTGAGCGCCGTGATGACCGGAAGCACGCGATCCAGTTCGGTTTTGGCGTCTACCGGATCGGCGTAAGGGCGTGTGCTTTCGCCGCCGATGTCGAGAATATCGGCCCCTTCCGCCGCCAGGCGAAGCCCCTGATCCACGGCGGCTGAAACATCGGCAAACCGTCCGCCGTCCGAGAAGCTATCCGGGGTCACATTCAAGATGCCCATCAGCAGCGGGCGGCGGGGCAGATCGAGCCGGCGGACGCGCAATTGCCAAAATGCCGCGCGCTTCGCAAATCGTTCATCCCGGTCCGGACGTTCGGCAGGCGATCGTGAACCATTCATGCCGCTAGCTTACCACGGCATTTCCATCAGCGACACGATTTGAGTCGCCAGCCGCTGAATCGACTGTAGCTGGGCCGTGGAGACGGATTGACCATACTCGGCCACGAGCATTCCGCTGTTGCTGAGGATCACCAGATCCTGCGGAATCACGACCGTAGCGGACTGGTTGAGCAAATCGCCCTTCCGATTCACCCAGCGCACTTGCACGGCCATGTTGACTTCGACTTCGCGCGGCTGGTCAAACGCGTCTTCGACGATGACGCGTTTGGTATCGCTGGTCAGTTTGCCGATCAACACGCTGTCGGCCTGAGGAGTGCCCACCACCTTGTAGGGCGTTTTCAGCTCGATTTCCTTGATCACCGCCTCGGTCACCCATTCGCTCAAGTTCCGGCGAAAGCTGTTGGATTCGAACATTGGAACGTAGACGGTCTGGATGTCGGGCGGATAGAGCGACGCGGCCCCGAACCGATAGCCCGCGCAGCCCCCCCAAGCCAAGGTACCGGCCGCCAAGAGCGCCGAGCACCACGAAACCGCGAGCCTGCGTCGTGGTCGGGCTACGCCAGACCGCAAAACGTTCTGCGCGATTCCCTCTCCCTCTGGGAGTAGGTTGGGGTGAGGGCAGTCGATCATCAACCCCTCAGCCGGGCCGTCTCTCAACGGGAGAGGGAGCGTTGCGCCTGGCGTCAATTTGTATTGGGCCGTTGGAATCACGTTTCCTCGCGGACTTATTTCGTAACGGTCGCATTGGGCGCTTGCGGATTGGCTGCCATCGCAGCGACTTCCTTGGGCACGACAGGTCCTTCACGCTTCGAGGCCGGCAGCACGTTGACGAGCCACTGCAAGGGAGGCGTAGGACTGTCCGGCAATCCCTTATACTGGTCCAGTCGCGTGCGCGATTCTTGGGCCAACCGCGTTTCAGGGTACTCTTTCGCGATCTTCTCGTAATACATCCGCGATGCGCCGTAATACTTACCTTTGGCGTAGTACTCGGCCATATCCCATTCGCGCAACGCGCGTTGATCGCGAATGCCAGCCCGCACCTGCACAACCCGCTCGCGCTCGTTCGCCAGCTCCTGCGGAAACTGGGTCAGCAACTGGGTCGCAAGCTCTTCGGCCTCGTCCAAGGGTGTTCCCTCGTAGCCGGGCCCTTGGTACTTGAGCAGTTTGCAGCGCAAACCCAACAAGTGGGCCTGAAACTGGAATTCGCTTTTGGGATATTCCGTGCGCAGCAACCCGAAGTGGTAATCGGCGTCATCCCACCGCCCTTTGAGGAAATAAGAAGTGGCGCCGGCCATGATGCTGTCGTCGGCCAGCGGCCCGGTGGGGTCGTCGAGGCGAATGCGTTCGAAGACGTGCAGAGCATGGCCGCCGGTATCGAATACTGGCCGGGTCTTATCAGTGAAATTGGGCGTAATCGGCCAGTGGTGATGAGCCACGTCGAATTGGTCCCAGTAACGCCCGATTGCGAACCGTCGAACGGTGACCTGGCTGACATATTGGGTAGAGGGAAACTTCTTGACCAGCAGCGCGTACTCGTCATCGGCTTTGACGTAACGGTCGGCGAAGAATTCGCATTCCGCGGCCTTAAACAGCGCCTCTTCTTCCAGCGGCGAATCGGGCCAGCGCTTGTAGGCGATGCGGTATTTGGCCGCCGCTTCCTTGAACTTCTTCTGCCGGAACAGCGAATCGCCTTCCTCGAGCGCCGTGCGCGCGATTTTTTCGTTGGGACCCCTGCCGATCATCGCTTCGAATCGCTTCCAAGCCTTCTTGGGCGCAATTCTGTCCAAAAAGCCTTCCTGGTCCGCGTCCTCGGCAGCCGTTGCGCCGTGGAGCAAATCGGTCGAAAGCTTGCGGCCTTTGTCGTCGAAAAATCCGCTGACCCCCGGCACATAATAACCGCGACCCGGCACGTACGTGGCCTGATGGCGGTTGGCTTCCCACCAATCGGCTTGCTCCTGGGAAATCGCCGGGGCGTCGACCACTTTGGGTTTGGGCACCAGTGCGCAGCCGCCACCTGCCACCAGGAGGCAAAGTACCAGGATCGTGGTGATGCGCGCTTCAGCCGCCATGCCTTACGCTCGAGTCGATCGGAGATGTTAGGTCGTCAAAGTTCCCAAGTAACGATGCATCCGGGGCTGATGGCCGAGAAGATGTGCCCAATAGTGATTCATTATCGCCCGCAATTCGCCGTACGTTCGCCGGTCGAGTTCCAGCCTTCGCCACGAGTCGCCCTCGGCGCCGGCCAGTTGCGCCAACACGCGCAGCACGCCCGCGCTGACCAAAAGTACTTGCTTTTGACCGGCGCGACATCGTTTGCACAGCACTCCTCCGGCTAATTGACTAAACGGAACTCGGCCGGCCGCCTCGACCGCGGTTCCACATTCCACGCACGTCTCGAACGAAGGCAAATGCCCCAGCACGCGTAGGGCCGTCAATTCGAATCGCAACAGCGCAAGCGCGGCAGCACTGCAAGTACGCAGTGCCGCCAGGGTTTCATCGGCCACGTCGAATAACTCTGGATGGGGGTCGTAGTCGTCGGTCAACTCATTCAACAACTCGGCGACGTAATAGGCGGCGTACAGATTTGACAGGTTTCCGCCGGGCGGTCGAAACCGCCGCTCCAACTTCGCTTCGGTCAACAAGTCCAGCGTGTCGGACGATTTGCGCAGGAAGACTATTCGACACAACCCCAGCAGGTCAAGGGCAGACTCGAAGGGTCCCTTCGGACGGCGAGCTCCCTTGGCCAAAGCGCGTATCTTGCCGAACTCGCGCGTAAACAGCGTCACAACGCTGCTTGTCTCGCTGAACTCGATAGTTCGCAATACGATCGCCGTGGCCTTTTCACTGGACATCGCTAGCAGGCGGACGCTGCCGCCCGATCCATCTGGGGAGTCCGATTTTCAACACTCGACCGCCGCGCGTATCGTACCGGCAACGCGACTCACGCACGACGTTCCAATCCAAATTGGGCCAGGTGGTGCGCTTCCTGGGTGCACATTACCTCGCGCTGTTCGGGCGTTGCGTCGTCGTAGCCGACCAGATGCAGCGTGCCGTGGATCACGTACAGTAGCAGTTCCTCATCGGCGGACCAGCCAAGTCGCGCGGCCGAGCGGATGGCAGTCTCCGCGCTGGCAATTACCTCGCCCTCGAGCCGCCGTTCGTCGCGCTCCAGCGCAAAACTGAGTACGTCCGTCGGATAGTCGTGTGCCAAATACTGCCGATTCAGCACGTGGATCGTGGCGTCGTCCACAAGCGCGATACTCACTTCCGCCTCGGTAATCCGCGCCTCGGTAATAACGGCCTCGACCGCCCGCTTGAGACGCGCCTCGTCAAATTCCAACATTTGCTGGCGATTGGAAATCTCGATCAACATGCGCGGACACTTCACCGCTAGTGAACTGAAACACCACCGCCGGGGACTGTCCCCCTCTCTGATGTGCCAGACACCCATGGTAACAGCCCAGAGCGCAACAAATCAGGCGGTTCTTTGATCGGGATACTTGACGCGGCCGTGATAGACGGCGGTCACTGACTTGATCAGGCTGTCGTTGATGGTGGCCAATTCCTGTAATGTCAGCCCGCAGGAGTCGAATTGGCCGTCCAACAGCCGTTTCAGGGATATCTCCTGCACGAGGCTCTCGATCCGGGACGGCGTGGGCTCGACCAGGGCGCGGCTGGCGCTTTCCACCGCGTCGGCCAGCATCAGCACGGCGGCTTCCCTGGTCTGCGGCTTGGGGCCCGGATAGCGGAAGTCGCTTTCGTCAATTTCGCCGCCGTCGGGATTCGATTCGTTACGCTCGTTGGCCCGGCGATAAAAGTACTCTACAAGCGTCGTTCCATGATGTTGTTCGATGAAGTCGATAATTGGCTCGGGCAACCGATGTTGGCGGGCCAGGTCGGCGCCGTCCTTGATGTGCGCGATGATGATCAGCGTGCTCATCGCCGGCACGAGCGACTCGTGGCGGTTGGCGTCGTGGCCCTGATTCTCCACGAAATAGCCGGGCTTGAGCATCTTGCCGATGTCGTGGAAATAAGCTCCCACGCGTACCAAGAGCCCTTTGGCGCCGATGCTTTCGGCGGCCGCTTCGGCGATCGAGGCGACGTTGATCGAATGATTGTAGGTGCCCGGCGCCCGGCGGACGAGCTCTTGCAGTAGCGGATGAGCCACGTCGCCCAGTTCCAACAGGCTTAGTTCGGTCTGCACTCCGAACAGGCTTTCGATAAAGGGCAACAGTCCGAGCATCAACAGCCCGGCGAAAACGGACAACATTGCGAATCGCAGGGCGTCGGGCCAAATCGTGGCCCGTGGCTGCGCCGCCAGCGTTTCGACGCCAACGGTCGTCAGCAGAGCCACCATGCCCACCGCGATGCCCACATAAATCAGCTTGCGGCGGTTGCGCACTCCGCCGACCAGCAAAATGGCCGAGGCGACGGCGGCGTTGAGGATCATGAACTCGCTCAGGTTTTGGCCGGTGGCAACCACGACGACCAGCGCGACGGCGGCCGAAAACAGCAGCGCAAGCTCGCGATGGTAGGCGATCGACAACGTCATGCCGAACACCATCAAGGGCACCAGTTCGGCGCGCACGCTGTCGTCCGAAGCCAGTACTGACAGTCCGACGGCAATCACGATGAGCGCCAGGGTGATGGAAAACCGTCGCAGATTCTCCAATAGCTTGTACTCGTAGTGCAGCACGTAAACGCCGCAGAGCACCGTCAGCGCCACGAACATGCCCAGTGCGGCCATCGAATAGGCAATCCGCTGACCAAGCCCCAACTGGGCGAGAAACGCTTTGTGTTCCAAACCCAAAAGCGCAATGCTCTGCTCCGTCAGCGGCTGACCGCCGCGGGCCAGCAATTCGCCGGGCGCGATCGTGGTCAATTTGTCGGCCACCGCGGCGATCGCTTTGGATTTGGCACGCTGGGTTTCGGCCTTGTCGAGGGTCAGCGTAGTCGGCAATCGGACGCGAAGCCAGGCGAAAACCCGGTCAGCGACTTCCGGCGAATCGAGCCGCTCGGCCAGCGCTTTTTTCAGAGAATCGGCTTCGCCGATCAGCACGTCGCTGACTCGCACTACCTGCGGGCGCTCGGGTTGCCCCTTGGCCAGAACGACGATTTCTTGTTGGTTGCCTTCGTCGTGCTCTTGCGGCAATTTTTCCATCAACCCGTGCTGCTCGGAAGGGCTCATCGCTTCGGCAACCGAGCGTTCGAGTTTCGAGAGCGACTCGGGCGTGGCCAGCGCGTCGTGAAAGAGCTTGAATCGCTGCTCCTGCTCCTCGGGGTTCAAGGCGGGCTTGCCGGCCGCCGGCGCGGGGAAGAACTCCTGCCAAACGGCCTGGTCGAGTTCGGCCAGCGATTTGGCTCCGGACACAATCACAATCCGGTTTTGCAGCGCCGCCCGCAATTGAACCAGCGGATCTTTGTCGTGCTGATAAACATAGCTGACCTTGCGGCCGGCCAGCGAGCGAGCTTCACGCGTACCCTCGGGGTCGGCCGTTTCGAACGAGACTTTGGCGACGATGTCGCGCTGCGGAGTGGAGTTCTTGTGATAGGCCAGCGGAATCGACCAGGCCGTCGTCACGACCCACAGTCCGATGATCGTCAGCAGGCACAGCCCCAGCCGCAGCAGCACGTCGCCGCGCTGCAGATATTCCCAGGTCCGTCCAAGCGCGCCGGGGGGCAGTTCCAGGGCTGCTACCCGCTCCGATCGCGTTCGCTTTCGACTTCCGTTGCTCGACATGGTCTGCGGGCGGGCGTCCTAGCGCCGCTTCCTCGGCTCCTCTTCTTCATAGGCGCGGACAATGTCCTGGACCAGCCGATGGCGCACGATGTCTGCGTTGCCCAAGGCGACCTGGCAAAAACCTTCGATTCCCCGCAACCGGGTGACCGCGTCAATCAACCCGCTGCGCGTATGCGACGGCAAGTCGACTTGCGTCGTGTCTCCCGAGACGACCATTTTGGTGCCCAGCCCCATGCGAGTCAAAAACATTTTCATCTGGGCCACGGTCGTATTCTGGGCCTCGTCCAAAATAACAAACGCCTCGTTAAGCGTCCGCCCACGCATGTAAGCCAGCGGAATCATCTCGATGAGATCTTGTTCGGTGTAGCGTTTGATCTGATCGTAATCCATCATTTCGCGCAGCGCGTCCAGCAGCGGGCGGAGGTACGGATTGATTTTGGCCTGCAAGTCCCCCGGCAGAAAACCGAGGCTTTCGCCCGCTTCCACGGCGGGGCGAACCAACACAATCTTGCGGATGATTTCCTGTTTCAGCGCCTGTACCGCCATGGCCACGGCCAGGTACGTCTTGCCGGTGCCCGCCGGGCCGACGCAAAACACCAGGTCATGATCGCGGATCGCCGCTACATACCGAGCCTGACCGGCGGTGCGGGGGCGGACGGGCCGGCCGGCGAATTGCAATTCAATGCCCACATGCTCCCCGTCCTCCGACTTGCCCGTCACCTTTGCCAAGACCTGGGACACCTCGTCGGGCGAGAGCGTGCCATAGCGCGCGGCCAGATCCTTCAATTGCTCAAAGACCTCCGTCGCATGGGCCACGGCTTCTTCCTGGCCTTCAATGTGGATCCGGTCGTTGCGACTGGAGACGGAGACGCCGAGAGAATCACGGATCTTGCGGAGATGCTGGTCGCGGGTTCCGAACAGAGTCAACAGCGACTTGGCGTCGACCAGCGGAATAGTGGCTTCAGACATTCAAGCGAGCGGCGGCACGCTGGCCGCACGCCACTAAACTTCAAATCAGTCAATTACTTAACTATAGCGAATGCGCCCGGCGCGACGGAAGGGATTTCGACCGGTCGCCCTGACCGCCGCGGACCGTTCGACTAACGCGGCAGCCAGGCAATTTGGAGAATCCAGGAATCCCAGAGTAGGCAGTCGATTCCAAACATAATTATAGCACATTACCGCCACATGCGGGGGGTGGTGCGGCTGCCACGTGCGGGAGTATTGGGCCGTCTTCCGGCGTTACAAATCAGTCGTCAAAGCATTCCCAGAAGCCAACACAGGTAGGCCACTGGAGCCGCGAACAGGATCGAATCGAGCAAATCGAGTACACCGCCGAAACCGGGCAGCCACGAACTAGAATCCTTCGAGCCCATGTCGCGTTTAAACAATGACTCGGCCAGATCGCCCAATATGCCGGCCCCACTCACTGCCACGCCGAACGCAACCCAGCCCAGCGCAGGCTGCGTTACGCTCGACCCCATCCAGGGCGGCCCACAGACCAGCGAAAACCATGCTCCCAAGCAGCCAAAAACCAGCGCTCCGGCGGCTCCTTCAAGAGTTTTACCCGGGCTGATAGAGGGAGCCATTTTGTGTCGACCCAGCAGCCGACCGACGGTGTAAGCGCCGATATCCCCAAGTTTTACAGCCACAAGCAGCGCTACCAGTGCCACCATGCCTGACGCCGGCCCGCCGAGCACCCGCAGTTGCAGCGAAAAGCTTAACAGCACCCCCACGTAGGCCACCGCAAAGCTGACAAGCGCGACGTTGACCATCACGCCGCCGGGCTGGCGATAGCGCCGGATCTCGCCGACGAACGCCGCTATCAAACTGGCGGCGAACGCCAACAGCGGCCAACCGAGCCGCTCCAGCGGCCGATCGTCCGGCACCGGCCGAAAAAAGAGCGGAATCGCGTTGCTGCCGATCACCAACAGGGTCCCGCCATAGATCACGCCCGATAACGGGTGATAACCCGCAACGGCGAACAAGGCGACGACCTCCTGAGCGGCGGCCAGTCCGATCGCCAGCGCGACAAAGAACATCCACGCACCGGGGGGCGTGGTAAGAGCGTCAAGCCACAGCAGCCCGACGAGCGCTGCGATCAACAGAGCCCCTAAAACGATACGCCAGCGCAGCAATGTTCACTCCGGTTTTTGTTTATCCGGTCAAGCCGCCGAATCGCCGGTCGCGGCCCGCGTAATCGCGGATCGCCTGGTGCAAATCGCTTTCGCGAAATTCCGGCCAGCATTGGTCCGTCACCCAGATTTCCGCGTAGCTGATTTGCCACAGCAGAAAGTTGCTGACGCGCATTTCGCCCGCCGTGCGAATCAACAAATCCGGGTCGGGCATACCGGCCGTGTAGAGATGTTGGCCGATCGTGAGTTCGTCGATGTCGGCCTGATTGAGCTGGCCGGCCTTCACTGCGGCCGCGATTTCTCGAATCGCGTCGACCAACTCCGACCGGCTGCCATAGTTGATCGCCAGGCAGAGCCGCATGCCCGAATTGGGCGCGCTCATCTCGATCGTTTTCTGCATTTCTCGTTGCACCGCCGCCGGGATGTCGTTCGGCCTGCCGATCACGCTGACGCGGATATTTTGCTCCATGATCGTCGAGCGCTCTTCGATCATGTACTGCTCGAGCAGGTGCATGAGAAACTCGAGCTCGTGCTGCGGGCGCTTCCAATTCTCGCTCGACAGGCAGTACAGCGTCAGTTGCTCGATGTCGAGCCGTGCGCACTCTTCGGTGACGCAGCGCACGCTGGCCACGCCGCGGCGATGACCCTCGATCCGCGGCAAGCCCTGGCGCTGCGCCCAGCGGCCATTTCCATCCATGATGACGGCGATGTGCTTGGGCCGTGCCTCCAAGGGCACGCCCAAGGTCTCGGCAGCAGTGGTCGTCGATGGCTCAGTCACGCGTTTTGCCCACGACAAAAAAGATTGAGAAAACTCACGCTCTCGCGTCAGCTTTTCGGCCGAGCGAAAATCGTCTGCTCCCGATCCGGCCCAATGGAGACCACCTCGACGGGCCGTGCGATCAACTGGCTCAAACGATCCAGATACTTGCGGGCGGCCAACGGCAAGTCGGCCATCTTGCGGATCTTCGTAATGTCTTGTTGCCAACCCGGCATTGTCTCATACACGGGCACGGACCGCCGCAGATCCTCGACGTGGCTGGGAAAATTGGTTATCCGCCGCCCGTCGATCTCATAGGCGGTGCAAATCTTTAAGTCCGGCAATTCGCTCAACACATCGAGCAACATCACGGCCAAGGCGTCAACGCCACTCAACCGGGCCGTATAGCGAACCGCCACGGCATCGAACCAGCCGCAGCGCCGCGGCCGGCGGGTGACGGTGCCGTACTCGTTGCCCCGATCTCGAATGTGCTGGCCAATTTCATTGTCTTGTTCGGTGGGAAACGGCCCACCTCCGACGCGAGTCGAATAGGCTTTGACTACGCCAATGACTTTGGTTATCCAGCGGCCCGGCAGGCCGGATCCGCTCGACACGCCCACGCCGGAACTGTTGCTGCTGGTCACGAACGGAAACGTCCCATGGTCGACGTCCAACAGCGCCCCCTGGGCTCCTTCCAACAACACTCGCCGGCCGGCCTCGACGGCATCGAGCAGATACGCCGTGGTGTCACCTACGTAGGGCGCGAGCCGTTTGGCATAACTGGCATATTCTCGGGCAATCGCCTCGGCATCGAGCTGCGTGTGGCCGGTCTGGCCGTTCAGGCTGACCAACGAGCGATTTTTAGCGGCGGTGATGTATTCCAGCCGCTCGCGGAAATTGTCGCGATACAGATCGCCCAGCCGCACCGCGAACGAGCGGGCCACCTTGTCGCCATAGCAGGGCCCGATGCCGCGCATCGTGGTGCCGATGTTTTCTCCGCTGGAGCAGCTCTTATCGAGCGCTCTGTCTTCGGCGATATGCCAGGGGAAGATCACGTGGGCCCGATCGCTGAGCATCAGGTTCTTGCCGACCTTGATGCCGCGCGCGACCAGGGCGTCGATTTCCTGCAAGATGCTGGCCGGATTGAGCACCACGCCACCGGTGACGACGCACTGCACATTGGGGCTCAAGATTCCGCTGGGAATCAGCGAAAGCTTGTAGGTCTGCCCGCCGGTGACAACCGTGTGCCCCGCGTTGCTGCCGCCTTGATAGCGGACGACGATCTCATGCTCGTCGGTCAGCAGATCGACGAGTTTTCCCTTGGCCTCGTCCCCCCATTGCAAACCAATCACGCAAGTAACGCTCACCGCCGCAACCTCATTGAGCAATAAATCGGGTTCCATGTCATGGACGCCCAAGTTGCAATTATGGACGGCGTCCAAACTTACAAGTTTAGGGCTGGGCCAACAGGCCAGTCAAGGTGCCGAATCTGCCTGTCGAATCTGCCCCCCTGGGGGTCAGCCGGAGGCGGGTTTCTCCGGAGTATCTTGCATCGGCCGGGTGCGTCTCAGGTGGTAAGCGCGCAAGCCCGCCATTAAGGGCAATGATGGGATGAGCAGAAATGTGTCGTGGAGGAATGCCGCCACCGCGATCAGCATCGCCGTGCTGGCAAGAACGGCCACAATTAGGATGCCTTCCGGAGACTCCTCCGCATCGCAAAGCGTTTTCAAAACAGATTGGCGGGCAGGTTTCGTCGGGGCGGTCATGGTTTGATTCCTCCAAAAACGGCTGTGGCGGGTTCCGACCAATTGGTTATTCGGCGCGGACCGAGCTGTATTTGGGGGCCGGGAGCAAGAATCTCGACGCTGTTGGCGTCACCCGGCGGCACTCACCCGCGCGGAAACTGCCGGCAATACTCATACAGGGCCATCGTTGCGGCCGTGGCGACGTTATAGCTGTACGGCAACCCGTAGACGGGGATTTCGACCACCTGGTCCAGCAGAGCCAGCAGGTCCTCGGTCAGGCCCGACCGCTCGTTCCCGACCACCAGCACGGTTTTGCGTTCGAATTGGAAAATGTGCAGGTTTTCGGAGCGGGTTGTCTGCTCCAGTCCAACCAACTGGTAGCCCTCGCGCTTCAGCTCTTTGAGCACGGGCGGCAGAGTGCGGTGAACCTCGATTTCGATCGCATCGGCGCCGTCCCGCGCGATCTTGCTAATGACTTTAGCCGTGCCGCAGGCGATTATTTTCGAGACGCCGGAGCAGCTCGCCACGCGCACTATTCGCGACAGGTTAATGTTACTGCGCAACGGCACGCAAGCCACGATCAGCTCGCGCGGCCGCTCCAAACCGCTGGGCGGTTTATGACGCTCATGGATGAAATCCGCCATCGCAAATGATCGTAGGGGGCATCCGCCAAGGATGCAATCGCCCGGGCTGTTTTGACCACGGACCCGGCCGGCGGTTAAACTTAATCTTCTCCCTCTCCCGCTGGGAGAGGGCCGGGGTGAGGGCTCCCCGAAAAAAGCAAAGACCCTCACCCTACCCTCTCCCAAAGGGAGAGGGGTTTGTTGCACAAATTCTCGTTGCGGATGTCGACCGACCCGTCCCGCGGCCAATGGACCCGAAATGACACTCGTGAAACTAACCAACCTATTGTTGTTCGTGCTCGTGTTGGGCGGCTGCGGATCGTCGGCCACTACCGGCCCGCCCGCGGAAACGCCCGGCGACGTGCAACTGTCGATTGTCAGCTTTGAAGGCATTCAAGAGCACATCGCCCGCAATCGGGGCCGTGTGGTGGTGATGGACGCCTGGAGCACGTCCTGTCCGCCGTGCATCAAGGAATTCCACAATCTTGTCGAATTGCACAAGAAATACGGGCCCGACAAGGTGGCCTGCATTTCGCTCAGTTTTGACTATGAGGGCATCGGGACGCCGCAAGAGCAGCAGGATCGCGTGCTCAAGTTTTTGCGGGGAGAGAGAGCGACGTTCGACAATCTGATGTCGAACGAGGAATCGGACGTGCTGTACCGCAAATTCAAGTTGGCGGCCGTGCCCGCGGTGTTCGTGTACGATCGCACGGGCCAGCTGCGCAAACGTTTCGACAACGAGCAGGCCAAGAGCAAGGCCGAAGCGTTTACGTACGAGCAAGTCGGACAACTTGTGGCCGAATTGCTCGACGAGGAGCCAGGCGGCGACAAACCGTAGTCCGTTTTTTCATTCGGGTGCTTCGGGAATAGAACTCCACGCCGACTGCTTTTTGGCCGATGATTGGTGTCATGCTCACGCAAGAGTGAACGTGGCACCCGGCCGTAGACTGACCGACCTTCGGCGCAACCGCTTAGGCCGGGGCGTGCGTCAGCAGGTAGTCGTCGAGCCGGATCCGGCGGGTTCCATCGGGCATGGTGGCAAACAGCATGTCCAAAAGCGCGTAAAACTGTCGCGTCTTGAGCCCATAAAAATTGTGCTTGCCTTCGCGGCGGCGCTCGATCAGGCCCGCCACGCGCAGCAAGGCCAGATGATGGCTGACGGCCGGCTGGCTCTCATTGAGCAACTCGCAAAGAGCCCGCACGTGCAGTTCGCTGCGCTGCGTGAGATAGTAAAGAATCCGCAGCCGGGTTTCGTCGGATAGGAGCTTAAACAAGCGCACTAAGTTGTTCACCAGGTCGTCGGGAACAGCTAATCCGCCGAGGTCGGGCGTTTCGATGCGCGTTTCGCTATTTAGGTCAGTGCCATTTTCCGGGGTGAGAAGCTTCACCATGATCGTCCTCGAAAAAGCTAAACAAAACGGAGCGGTAACCACTCCGGTTCATGCCGGGAATTGGAATCAATGAAATTACGCTTCCCCGGGAGACACTCCGAGGGGTAAGTCGCTAGCTAGTAAACTTGCCAGATTGACAGCCGAGATGAGAATCTTGCTTTGCGTCAGAGACGTGCGGCCCTCCCACAGAACGTGGACAAGTGCCTTGCGCCGCACGAATCAAACCGCTTAGACCTGCGAACATTGTAACGAAGTGCCTCGGAAAATGGAATTACTTTCCCGCATCCGGGCCGATTTTTTCCTTGTTTGTGCTCGTTGAACCCTGCGAACAAGCCGCACATTCAGGGTAAATCGATGACCCGGCCCAGCGGCTAGCCCCCTGCTGTTCTCTGCGTTGCTCAAGCGTCGAATCGTTGCCGCCACAGGGGAGCATGTTTGCGATTGTCGTGGCATATACCCCCCGCGCGCACTCGCCGGCAACCACTCCTAAGCGAGGTGGCGATAATGTTTACCCCACGTGGTGGGCGTTTGTTTCCATTTGCCTGTTGGCCCAAAATTCTTGTCGCGTTTGTGGCATTTCCGACGGCATGCGGCCCGCGACTAATCGCACCTGTTTGCCTGTTCATCGGATTGGTGTGATTCGATGCTGGCACTGGCAGCAAACTGGGCAATCCCTCTTCCGTGAAGCAATCCCTCTTTCGTGAAGCAATCCCTCTTCCGTGAAATTGCCCGGATTCACGTTGACGCTTCGCGCCGCGGCTTCTAATATTCCGCGACTTCGTGGTCCCCAGTTTCTATCTGTCAGAGCTAGCGCTTATGCGCAAGTTGCTCAAAATCGCGGGCATCGTGGCCGCAGTCGCGGTGATCGTGGCCGGCGTATCGCTGTTTTCGGTTTATGAAGCGTCGCAGCAAGTGCCCGAGTTCTACCGGGAGGCTATTTCGCGCGATCCCGACGATCAGCAACAAGCCCGCGACGAATTCGTCGCCCACGCCGCGGCGCTAGCCAGTGATTTGCACCGCGCTGGCCGCTGGCAAAGCTTGTTCACCGTCGAGCAAATCAACGCCTGGTTGGCGCTGGAGTTGGCCAAGAACTATCCGGATTTAATGCACGGTGAATTGCACGACCCGCGCATCGTAATCCGCGACAACGAAGCCACGATCGCCTGTCGGCACGGAGGCGGCGAGGTGGCTTCCGTCCTCTCGTTGACGGTTGACGCCTACTTGCAGGAGCCGAACGTGTTGGCGCTGCGTATCCGTCGCGCCCGGGCAGGCGCGCTACCAGTTCCACTGGGGCTCGTGCTCGATGGCATTTCGCACGCCGCCCGCCAACTCAATTTACGATTGGAATGGCGCAAAACGCACGGCGATCCCGTCGCGCTGATCACATTCTCAAAGTTCCAGGTCGCGGGTTCCGAAGTTCTTACGCTGCAAGCCGTCGAATTGCGGCAGGGCGAGCTCTTTCTGGCCGGCACGATTGCCCGCGGCGATAGCAGCCAGAGTCCCGATGACTCCCAGCCCGCCGGCCCTCCAACCGCACGCGCGGACGAGCCCGTCGGGACTCAGCCGCTGGTCGGCACCGGGAAAAAAGACACTCGCCAAGAGTGAGTCTCGCCCGGCTGCCGGCTGAGAGTAAGTGAGCCGTTGAGCCGCGTCCCGCGCACGACAATCTTTACTTCGTCCTGCGTGGCGTTCTCCAGTCGATAATCGCCGGCATCCCAACGGGTCACGAAGCCGCGGTTTCCGGAGATTGCTCCCTCGTAGTCCAGATAGGCCAGACGGTGGTCGGGCAATTGCTCGGCGGCAATTTCCGCAGATGAGATCGGCTCGCCATCGAGCGCCCAGGTGCGCAGCGCTGCGCCCGATTCCAACATCAGATCCCAATGCAAGCCGCGCACGTCGCTGTGCGGAAGTTCGTGACGCAAAATGACGTAGCGCGGCATGGCGATTCGAGGGTTGGCAACCACAAGAAAAATCCGACGGACCGCCAGCCATTGTAACAGGCGCTCGCCGTGCGCCGTGGTATTCTTCCAGCGCTGCGCACGGCGTGCGGCTACTGCTTTACGGCAAAACTTGTGTCGTTTGGTCGGCCGAGACGGGTTTCGGTTGACCCCGGCTGGTTACTTCGACGTGGAAGCGTGCCGTGCCCGGGCGCACGCCGGTCGCGCGAATTTCATAGCTCAGCGGCGATTCACCGGCCCGCAATTCCTTGATCGCCCCGAAGCGAACCCCTTTTGGCCCAACGGTGCCTCGCTCGGGACCATTGCTTCCCTCGAATCGTAGTTGATCGCTCAACGTGACCGCGACGACTACGTCGAATTCCGGCTGCGAGCCAATGTTGCCGATCAGAATTTGATACGTGGTTTCGCCGCCGACCTTGATCGGATCGGCGGTTTCCGCGACAGAAACAGTCATCGGCGGATTCGGCGGCGGCGGCGCGGCGGGTGCCGCCGGCGCCGCGGCGGGGGCCTGTTGAGCCACGATTTCCAGACAAGCTTCGTCGGCCATTGGCGGAATGCCCGCGGCGGTTGCCGTCACGCGGTTGCACGCGCGAAGGGTTTCCTGCTGGCAAGAGAAAACCACCTTGCGGCGAATCGTTTTGCCGGGGGCCAACCGGCCGATGCGCCAAACCAGGCCTTGACCCCGGGGCTGTTCGAAACCCTCGGTCGCCTGCTCCGGGCGTAAGCTCGTTTCGTAATTATCCGTGATCACCAGTTCTTCAATCGGGTTCTGGCCGCCATTGGTCACGTCAATCGTGAACTCGGCTGTCTCACCGACGCGGCGACGGTCGGGGCCGGTCTTTTTCACCGACAGCACGGGGGCGGATACTGCTGGAGATTGAGCCGGCGGTTGGGCCGGGGTGGGCTGAGCCGCTGGCGGTTGCGTTGGCTCTGTTTGCACGGGAGGCGGTTGAGGCGCGGGCGCAATGGCCGTGACGCAACTGCGGGCCGCGGCTCGCAAGCCCCCTTCGCCGGTGACTTCGACGTCCTGACATAATTCGCCCGGTTGGGTCACTTGCAATGTCACCGCAAAGCTAGCCATGCCGCCGGGCTGCAAGTCGTCCAAGTTTCGCTCGATCGGACTGGCCGCGACCGCGTGCTGCAATCCGGCGTCGAATCGATCGGTCACGAGCAACTGCCTGGCCGGCACGGCTCCCCGATTGATCACCCGAACCTCGAACTGCGCGTCGCTGCCCACGACGGCTGTTGTGGGCCCGACGATCGCGACGTCGATTTGGGCCGGTGGCTGAGCGGGCGGACTGGCAGCGATCGGCGCCGCGACTTCGGCCTGCGGTGGCCCCGTCGCTTGAATCGCCGGCTCGGCCGAAGTCCAGGTTTGCAGCGTCGAACCGGACCCGACCGGCAACGAGCGATTTTGACCACCCACGCCCGCGGGCCGAATGACTTGAATGTTGATTTGATTCGTGCCGGCCGAGGGTTGCTTTTGGAAGATCTCCACCGTGGCTTCGCCCGTCTCGCCAGTGGGGATTTCCAAGCTGGTCGTGCCGTCCGGCGCAAAGCCGGCGTCCGGGCCGCTGGTGATTTCGTACCGCACGTGCCACAAAGGCAGCGGAGAATTGTCGGTCTGCCGCGTCAGAACCGTGGTCAGCGTTTTGCGGCTGCCGACCGGCGTGATCCCCGGCGACGGAAACCGCCACTGCGCATCGACCCAGTAAATCGACGCCGTCTGTTGCCGCCGATCCCAGCCAAACACCGTCGGCGCAAAGACGGTCACCCGGCTAGTGCCCTCGCTGGGCGAAGTGACGCTCACCCAAGACTGGCCGCTTTGCACCAGCACGTCATCCAATGGCGTGGGCGTGCCGCGGTCCAAGGTCATCGGCGAGAAGAGAGTCGTGTTGATCACGTAGCGGCTGTCGATTTTGGCGGGCAGGCCGTGAAGCCGATCGACGATGTCCAACGGGCGACGCTCGCCGGGGCTCATGAACTGGCCCGCGCCATCCGGTGCGAGCATCCACTCGACGCGCTGGTTGGTCAGCATGAAGCCCTCACTGCCACAGACGCTGGCAATCATCACGACTTCGCTGCCCACTGGGGCAATGACTTGGCTGGGGCTGACCGAGATGCCCCACTGGCCCGCCGGCAGCGGCGCGGTGACCGGTGCGGCCAACGCACCGGGAGTTTGCCCTCGCGACGGAGCGCCGGGAGGCAGGAAGATCCGGTCACCGCTGGGGTCGAGGCGTGGCAACTGACAATTGGCGCAGCCGCCCGCCACGAGCGCGCAGCACAGCATCCACCAACAGGGCCGGGCCCTGACGGAAAGGCGCCGAACGAAGGCAGTGGGGCGCGCCGGCATGGGAGAATTCGCAAGCATTACGAGCGTTCAATTAGCTCGCTACTTGAAAAACTACCATGCACTTTTGGCAACATGATGGATTTTCGCCACATCGATGGCCGACTCGAACCGTGCCTACGGTACGATCGCTACATCCCCCCATTCCAAACAGATCGCGATCGGTCGAACGCGACTGGAGACGGCACTTGAAAGGGCGGCGCGATGTTGAGCGCGGCAATGCAAAGCCCCCGCCGGAGCTCCGCATCGGGGATGATGCTCCGGCAGGGGCCTGACGCTGGATGGAATCGGTCCACGTTCGGTGGCAGTTCACCTCAGCCCGAAAATCCCCGTTGCGTACCAGATGCCGTTGCGGCCGCGCTTGATGTCGTAGCCGAACAGCGGATGCCGCGCGCGAACCGCGCCCCAATGGCCCGGGCTTTGCCGCCAACTGTGCACACAATCGACGCAGGCTTCCACAAGGTTTTCGTTGGGCCAACTTTCGGCCACAACTTCTTGGGCCATAAGACCGCTGGGCAATTTGGCATTGATGCGCTGAAACCGCGCATCCCAACTGTGATGGCCTTGCAGCAGAATCGACGCCTGGTGATCGGCGCTCATTTTCGCCTCTTCAGCCAGTACGGTGTGGAACTGGCCTTGCGTGCTTGCCGGCGCCTCGGGATGGATGCGAACCGCGTAGATCATGGTTCGCTGGGTGAGCGTGCCGGGCGGGAGGTCGAGGATTATGGACAGGGCCTCTTTGCGGTAATACTTGCCGGCCGTGAACGGGAACGTGCTGACCACGTAACCGTAGTACTCGGATCGCACGTGCACCAAATCCACGATGGCCACGCCCTGGCGACCGAGCATTTCCCCGAAGGCGGGATGCCCCAACAGGCTGACGGATTTACCGTCGATCGTAATCGAAGCGTCGCGCGGCAGCTTCACGAATACGTAGCGCTTGAGTTTCTCTTGAATCTCCTCGTCGGCCAATGTCAATGTTTCGAAAGACACCCGGGCGGCGTTTTGCCCCGGCTCATGGAAGTAAATGAACAACATTTTGCAATCTTCGGCCGCTTCCTGCATGGCCTCCCGATAATCGGTATGCACCACCAGGCCTGCGGGTACCGGCGCCAACTCTTCGTCAGCCGCTGATTCCCCCGGCGTGGGGCTGGCAGGAAGGTTCGGCCCATCGGCGGCCGACGAATTGGGCAGTGCCGGGCTCACGGCCAGATTCTCTCCATTCCCCGCGGGCGATTCCGTGAGCGCGGGATCGGCCGGGAGATTCTTGGCGTTCGTGACTGCGGTCGTGGGCTGATCGAGGCCCTTCTGAGTGTCTTGCTGCTCGGCCGTAATCATCTGCACGGTGGTCGTCGTGGCGACGGGAACGACTGGAGAGCCTGGCGAGGATTCCTCGGAGACGGAATTGGCGGCGATCATTTTGCTAGCGGACGGCAGCGACTGCCGATCCTGGTGCTCCGAGGTCACTTTGAGCGCTTCCCAGACAAAGCAGCCGAACAACCCGAAAAGGATGAAATACGATGTTCGAGACACGGGATCCTCCTGTTGCAATGCGTGATTTCCGTGCGACCAGCTTGGTTCGGCCGAGGACTAGCCGTATGTTTTTGGCTAATCTGGCAGGTATGGACGCGAGCTTGCGTTCACTTGTCGAAACGAATGTTCACGACATGGTGGCACATGCCCGCTGGCACCGCAATGGGCCGAATAGGGGATCTTTTCTGATCGAGAAAAATTTTGTGAATATATAAAACAACAAGAATAAGAAGAATAAATTGTTTTCTGATGCTGCGGGAAAATGGCGTAGGATTGGTCGGCCATCTCCAGAATCGAGCACTTAAAGCCGTAGCAGATAACGGCTTTTTGTGATATCAAGTACGCGAGGAAACGACGGACCCTTTCCAAATTCGCCAAGGAGCTTTGCCATGCGAACCCAAATTCGCTCCCTCGCAACAGCAGCGGCCGTTGCCACAGCCTGCATATTTTGCGCGTCCGCATGGGCAGCGGAAGGCGCTGCGCCGGTCCTCGCGGCGCTTCAAAACCTGAATGCGTGGCTCAATTCTGGACCAAACGCCAAGGGATGGGTCGACTATTTGAATTTGCCGGCGCTAGAGGCCGAGGCGGTCAAAGGCGCGAGTGCCGATCCGGCCGTGATCGCCAAGACGATCAAACAACTCGACAGCGGAGCCAACGGCTTGGAGCTCGCGCCGTTCAGAAATTTGCGCCACGCGCTTGTCGAGTGGTCGATCGACGTGGTGGTGGCGAAAGCCGGCCTGCCGCAAGCCGCGCTCGAGTCGGAGTCGAACTTTCAGCCGATCACCGACGCCGACGTCGCCGCGGCCAAAACCGCGCTTGAAGCCGCCGCCGTCAAGCTCGACGCCTTTCTGACTGCCAGCGGAACGAACGGCACGGCCTGGAAAGAATACCTGCGATTCAAAGATCTCCAGTCCCAATTGCCCTCAGCCACGCCGGACGCAGCCGTCTTGAAATCGGTCGAACAGCGGTTCACGGCGGATCAAAATGGTTTGGAAATGCCGGTGTTCGCCGACGTAGGCACTGCCTTGAGCCGATTCATTCACAGTCTCACGGCTCGCCGCGACGATTTGCGAACTGAATATGCGGCGCAACTCAAGGGCCTGGCCGATGAATTACGGCAATATGCCAACGACCTCACCCAAAGAACTCAGCACGCCGACGAAGCCGAGCGATTGAAGGCGGCCACCCACAGCGAAGAAGCGGCCCTGGCCGTGGGCACGCGGCTCGGCTGGCTGCAGAACATGCGTCAAGCCCCGGCGCTAGTCAGCGCGGCGCGCAATCAATACTCGTTCCCGAATTTGCGCGTCGCCATGTCTGGTCGCCTGGTGGCCGCGGGTGTCGAGCAGCCGGTTGATGACGTGGCGCCGGTCCACGACGTAATTCTCGGCACGAACATCAAGGGAACGGGACGCACGGTCGGCCGCCTTGCGGTGCAATTGGTGCCCAACAACGATAAAGCCGAGCTGGAAACCATGCTCGTCGGCACGACGCGCACGCGCACCGTCGGCCGGAATGGGCCGGCGACCATCTATGCCAACGGCACGACCCAAATCCAAGGCCGCAAGCGGATGGTCGTCGACGCGAACGGCTTGGCCGCGTTGCCAGCCACGGCCACGGCGACGACAAAAACCACCATTACGGGCGTCGCGGCGGGCAAGGGAGGCATCATCCAACGGATTGCGACAAAAAAAGTCTATCAAAGCAAATCCCAAGCCGAACAAATCGGCTCCAGCCATGCCGCCGCCCTCGTGCGGCAGCGAGTCGATTCTCAGGCCACGGATCAATTGGGGAAGGCCCAAGCCGATTATCTGCAGAAGCTTCGAAATCCGTTGCTCCGGCGGCGCGAATTTCCCGCGCTGTTGAAGTTCAACACATCGGCTGATTTTCTCTTTGTCACCGCGCTGCAGGCCAACCCCAGCCAACTTGGCGCGCCCAGAGAAGCGCCGGATATCAATACAGCGCACGACTTAGCGGTGCGGATCCACGAATCACTGGTCAATAACCTGGCCGCCGCGCTTTTGAGCGGCCTGACGCTCAAGGAGGAAGAACTGCAAGCCAAAGTGATCGAATTGCGCGGCTCGCTGCCGGAACAACTCAAAAGTGAGGAAGATCGCGATCCCTGGTCGATTACGTTTGCCAATTCGCGCCCGGTGACGGTCGCGTTCAACGATAACGGTCTTCAAGTTACCGTGCGCGGCCAGCGGTATACTTCGGGCGATCGCGACTTTCGGGCCATGAACGTCACGGCCAATTACAAGGTGCAAATCAGCGGCACGGGATCCAAACTGGTCCGCCAAGGCGAGTTGGAGATCGTCCCGCCGGGTTTCGTGCGGGGCCAAGGCCACCTGTCGGCCCAGCAAGTGACGCTGCGCACTTTGTTGCAGCGGAAATTTGGTAAAATGTTCGAACCGGAAATCGTTTCCCAAGGGCTGACCTTGCCCGGCCGATGGGAACAGGCCGGCCGGCTTGATCTCAAGCAGTTGCAAGCCGATGGTGGATGGTTAGTCATGGCCTGGGTCAAAAACGGCGCGCCCAGCCAAGGGGCAAATAAAGTGGCCTCTGACGTTAAATGACCAAATAATCCGATTGGCCGCGTCGCGACATTGACGGGGGTGACGTAATGAGCCAATACGTCGACATCGAATTTGATTGTTTACCACTGCGCTCCGTTGGGCGGATGGATATCCCGATCGACGCTTCGCCCGCTTTTCGGGCCCGTTGCGAGCGCATCAAACACGCCCTGGAAACACACGGTTCGCACAATTCTTATTTTCTGTACAACGCCGAGTGCACGTTTCACCTCACGAATCAAGGCGACTTTGGCATGCTGCAATACCGTTTCGAGGGAACGGCCCTAACCGACGCAGCCGATCGCAAGACACTGCGTTGCGATTTGCAAGTCGAGTTGGTGCGCGAAACATGCGATTGGCTTACGCAGCCGGTTTCGGCCTGGCTGGCCGAAACCGTAACCAAAGCGGTGGAGATTGAGTTCGACCGCTTTATAGCTGCAGGCGATTTAGCGCAAACCGTCGCCCGCATCGAACAATTGCAGGCCCAAAGCGACCAGCGGGGCGGCTTCGTCGGCATGTACTTGTAGGGCCGCATTGCCTCGCGGACAGCTCGTCCATTTCCCTCAAAGCACCTATTTGATCTTTGGCGGGTGCTATCGCGTCGACGCTGCGCGATTTCAGGTAAACTAGAAACAATAAGGCGACTCTGCCTACTTTGCTGATTCTTAGTTCTGCGAAGATTTTCCGAAGTTTGATGACTGCGCAGTCGATAAGTTGGTCTACTGAATTCCTCGCTTGGGTTGCAGCGCGACTGCGCCAGCCCGGCGCGGAAGCCGGTGTGGACGGGGGGCGTCCAGTAACTAAGGTTTGCCGCTGCCGATTGCGTTTATCAGTTCATCTCGGCAACCAGTGCGTTCGGGACACAAACCCCCAAGGGTCGATCGATGAACCGGCGAGTCCACACCATTTGGGCAATTCTAGCGTTCACCACGCTAGCATTCATGGGTTGCCGTCCGCAGCAGCCGTTCTATCTGCACGAGGACGGCGATCTATCGCACTATGTCGATGTGGCCAGCGATATCGAGTATCCCGACGTCAACGCCACGCCGCTCGCCGAAGTCACAGAAGCGTTCGAGCCGCTGACCTTGGAAAACTTGAAATTCAAAAGCTACTGGAGACTGACCCTCGAAGAAGCGATCAAAACCTCGCTGCACAACGCCAAAGCGATGCGATCCCTGGGCGGGCGGTTTGTCAGTTCGGCGTTCAACAATCGTGCCCAAACCGGCGACGCGCCCGATGCGCTGACAACCGGTCCTGACGTGACACGCACCGTCTATGACCCAGCGATTACCGAAACGACTCCCTTCAGCGGCGTGGAAGCGGCCCTGTCGGCCTTCGATGCCCGCTGGTCGACCAACTTGTTTTATCAGAAAAACAACCACCAACAGAACGTCAACACATTACAGCCGGTTAGCCCATTTTTCACGCCGATCTTCAACCAAAACACGGCCACGTTCAATACGCAGTTGACCAAGGTGACAGGTCAGGGCGGTCAATTCACGATTCGCAACAACATCGTGTATGACTTGAATAACAACCCCACGCGGCAGCAAGATCCGCCCGTCGGCGTCGGCGGAGTGCCCAAGGATTGGAACCTCAATTACGAAATGTCGTTCAATCAGCCGTTGTTGGCGGGCGCCGGCGCCGAATTCAACCGGATTGCCGGGCCGGTCAATCCGTTCACCTTCATTCCGGGTAATAATCTCCTGACGCCTGGATTCGACGGCGTGCTGCTGGCCCGCATCAACGTCGATGTCAGCCTGGCCGAGTTCGAGATCGGCGTTCGCAACCTGGTGAACGACACGGAAAGTGCGTACTGGGAACTGGCCTTTGCGTGGCGCAACCTGGAAACGTCGAACACGGCTTTGAACAGCGCAAAACAAACGTGGAAGAAAATTCACTTGCTCTACGTCGTGGGCAGCAAGGGTGGTGAAGCAAAAGAAGAAGCCCAAGCTCGCGAACAGTATTTTCAGTTCAAGAGCACGACGCAAACGCTGCTCAATGAATTGCTCCGAGCCGAGGGCCGCTTGCGATACGTGATGGGCATCGCTACCACGGACGGCCGGCTGATTCAGCCGATCGACAAGCCGACGGTGGCCAAAGTCAATTTTGATTGGCGGGAAATCACCGAAGAAGCACTGGCCCGCAGCGTCGACCTGCGGCGGCAAAAATGGCGCATCAAGCAGCAGGAGCTGCAGGTGATTGCCGCCAAGAACTTGCTGCAACCCCGTTTGGACTTGAACGGCACCTATCGCTGGTTGGGCTTGGGCGATGAATTGGTCGGAACCGGACGGGCTTACAACGCCAACACTCAAGCGCCCGGGAACAGGTTTCTCCTCGACACCAGTGCCGCCCATACGCTGGCCAGTGGGCAGTTCCAGGAATGGGCCCTCGGTGCCCAGATGATCATGCCCCTGGGCTTTCGCCAGGAATTGGCCCAGGTCCGCTTCTATCAGTTGAGTCTGGCCCGGGAGCGCGCTAAGTTGCAAGACGAGGAACTGGAGGTGTCGCATCAACTGGTCGACGCCGTGCGACAACTGAACCTCAACTATCAACTCACGCAAACCAATTTCAACCGCACCTTGGCCGCCGATCGACAGGTCGAAGCGGTGGCAGCCGCGTTCGAAGCCGAAACGGTCACGCTCGATCAGCTTTTGGAAGCCCAGCGGCGTCGGGCGGAAGCCCAAACGAGCTATTTCCGCACGCTGCTCGACTATCAACGAGCCATTATCACCGTCCATCTTCGCAAGGGGTCTTTGCTGGAATACAATGGCGTCTACCTGGCCGAAGGCCCCTGGCCGGCGAAAGCCAAGTTCGATGCGCACCGCTTGGCCCGCCAGCGTGACGCGAGCCTGTATCTCAACTATGGTTACACTCGCCCAAGCGTCTTCAGTCAGGGTCCGATCAATCAAAATGTCAACGCGCAGGGAGGGGAAGGGATACCGGAAGGAACGCCCGCCGAAGGCGTGCCGCACGAAGCCGTCTTCCCCGCGGACCTGCCGTCGCCAGAAACAGAACTGCTACCCTCACCGGAATCTGCGGAGCCGAGCCCCGAGAACTCGACCGATGCTCGTCGACAATCTGGCTTGCGAACCGCAGCGGCCAACAAACAAGGGTTCGATTGGGGGCCGCTGGGACTGAACGCCAACGACATCGATTCGGCTGCCGACACGTCATTCGCCGAGGGGACCAGCGCGTCGAGCGACGTGCCGCGCGAGGGCCGCCTGTCCCAACGGCAGCGGCGGACCGCTTCCGCCCACGAAAATACGAAATTTACGAACCCAACGGGCGATCGCAAACCGCAAACCCGGGATGGATCCGTGCGAAAGGTGAAGCACCAGGATTGGAATTCGGCGCTCAAGCATGAATCTGTCGAGAATCAGCCGTCTGGTCCAACTGTTGGGCCTGCTGCAAGCGGGCAAGGGTCATAACGTCAGCGGCCTGGCGAAGGCTTGCGACGTCAGCCGTCGCACGATTTTCCGCGATCTGGACGTGCTGCGGCAAGCAGGCGTGCCCCTGTTGTTCGATGACGATCAGGGAATCTACCGCATCCCCGGCACCTACTTCCTGCCTCCCACCAACTTCACGGCCGAAGAAGCATTGGCCGTCATGGTGTTGTGCTACGAGTTCGGCAGCGACCAAAGGTTGCCGTTTTACGAGGCCGCCCATAGCGCGGCTTTGAAACTGGAAAGCAGCTTGCCGGGACGCGTCCGCGAGCATTTGCGCGAAGCCACGGCCGCGGTGCAAATCAAACTGCAGCCGGGCAATCGCCTCGAAGGCCAAACGCCGGTTTATCAGCGGCTGTTGACCTGCATTGCCGCGCGCCGCGCCGTGCGAATTGCCTACGAAAGTTTCAGCGATGGCAAGACCATCCGGCTCAACCTATGCCCCTATCGTTTGCTCTATAGCCGCCATAGTTGGTACGTAATTGGCCGTTCGTCGTTGCATCGCGAAGTGCGAACCTTCAACGTCGGCCGCATCCAAAGCCTGACCCTGCTGGACGAGCGGTTTCACGTGCCGCGCGGATTCAGCATCGAGCGTTATTTGGGCAATGCATGGCACTTGATTCCCGAGGCGGGGCCCGACGCCGAGGTCGTGGTTCGCTTTAGTCCGCTGGTGGCAAGAAACGTGGCCGAGGTCGTATGGCACAAAACCCAACGGCTGGTGCATCGCGAGGACGGGTCGCTCGATTTTCACGTCCGGGTTTCCGGCGTCCGCGAAATCTCCTGGTGGATTCTCGGCTACGGCGATCAGGCCGAAGTGCTCAAGCCTGCACGTTTGCGCCAGATTGTCGCTGAGCGCGCAGGCCGGTTGACAGAACTGTATAATGGCCAAGCCTGAGTAGGAATTAGGGATTGGGCGTTAGGTGCGCCCAGCCAGCCTCCAAACGTGAATCCCCAAACCCTAAACCCCGACCCCTATGTTTTTCTCTTTTGACGGCTTGGATGGCGTCGGCAAGACGACGCAGATGAATCTCTTTCTCGGCTGGCTGCGCGAGCGGGGCCACGACGTGGTCAGTTGCTACGACCCAGGCAGCACGCCGTTGGGCGAAGCGGTTCGCGAAATCCTCTTGGGCCATCGAGTGCCGATCTCGCGGCCAAGCGAAATGCTGTTATTCATGGCTGCCCGGGCGCAACTTGTGGAAGAAGTTATTCGGCCCGCCCTGGCGATCGGAAAGACCGTGGTGTCGGATCGCTATTTGTTGGCCAACGTGGTTTATCAAGGCCATGCGGGCGGGTTGGACGTGTCGACGATCTGGCGAATCGGCGAAGCGGCCACTGGCGGCCTGATGCCCGAATTGGTTTTTGTGCTCGACATGCCGCCACGCGCGGCCGCCGGCAGAATCGACCGCGCGCTGGACCGCATGGAAAGCCACGGTATGGAGTACCAGTCGCGACTTCGCCAAGGTTTTCTGGCCGAGGCCGCCAAGGATCCCGAGCGGATCGTGGTCATCGACGCGGGCCGCGACATCGAAACGGTGCAAGCCGATATCCGCGCCGCGGCCGGCCGCGTGCTGGGCAATTCATGACCCCACCGGCAAGGGCACCGCAACTCCCTGGGCACGCCGGCTTTCGGCGATAGAATGGGGCTGCGTGCTGCTTGCGCTAGGGCGGTTAAGCGGATCCACCCTTGAAAAACGGCTGAGTTTTATGACCTGGCAAGGCATTGAAGGGCACGACGAAGTCGTCGAGCGATTTCGTCGCTCTTTGCGCCGCGGACGTCTGGCGAGCACGTTCTTGTTCGTCGGCCCGGCGGGAATTGGCAAGCGTACCTTCGCCGAAAAGCTGGCCCAGTCGCTGTTGTGCGGCGAGGTGTTCCCGCACGAATTAGCGCCCTGCGGACTCTGCACGTCGTGCCTGCAAGTCGCGTCCTTGACGCATCCCGACTTGCACATCATCGAAAAACCGCCCGACAAGAGCACGATTCCCCTGTCGCTGTTTGTCGGCGACGACGCTCACCGCATGCGCGAAGGATTGTGCCACGACATCGCGCTGCGGCCATTCATGGGCGGGTGCAAGGTGGCCATCATCGACGATGCTGACTATCTCAACGAAGAAAGCGCCAACTGCCTGCTGAAGACCCTGGAAGAGCCACCTCCACGCTCGATGCTGATCTTGATCGGCACCAGTGCCGACAAGCAGTTGTCCACGATTCGTTCGCGCTGCCAGACGATTCGTTTTCAACCGCTCGCGCACGATCTCGTGGCCGAGATTTTGCAATCGCGCGGCCTGGTGACCGACGCCGAACAGGCCCGCCGCCTGGCTGAGTTTTCCGGGGGAAGTTTGCAACGCGCGCAAGAGCTGGCCGACGATGACTTGTGGACCTTTCGGCAGCAATTGCTGCGAAGTTTGGCCCGACCGCGCTTGGAAAGCGTGGGGCTGGCGCAAGCCGTCACTGCATGCGTCGACGCCGCCGGCAAGGAAGCTAGCTCGCGACGGGCCCGCTCGCGGCAACTGATTGCCTTTGCGGTGGATTTCTACCGCCAGTTACTGCGGGCCCACGCCAGTCTGCCCGTGCGCGGCGACGCGGAATTGATTCGCGCCGTCGAACAAGCACACTCCACCTGGCCGGACGATTTCGACGCGGCGGCCGGCTGCATCGATCGCTCGCTCGAGGCTCTGGCCCACATCGATCGCAACGCCAACCAAACGACGCTGCTGGAGTGCTGGCTCGATGACCTGGCGCGGGTTTTGGAAACCGGCCAGCCTGTGGCCAGCTCCCGCGAGTAGCCGTTTAGCCCTTAATCTCGCCTTCGATCGTGAGCACCAGCTTTCGTCGGCCGGCGCGATTGCGATGCTCGCACAGATAAATGCCTTGCCAGCTGCCGAGCAGCAGCCGGCCGCCGCGTACCGGAACGCTCACCGACGAGCCCAACAGCGCGGCCTTCACGTGGGCGGGCATGTCATCGGGCCCCTCGATCGTGTGGCGATAGTCGAAATCCTCCGGGGCAATGGCGTTGAAGGACGCCTCCAGGTCGGCCGGCACGTCGGCATCGGCATTCTCGTTGATCGACAGCGATGCCGACGTGTGCTGAATATACACATGCAGCAGCCCGATCTTGATCTGTGATAGCTGGGGCAATGCTTCAACGATGCGGGGAGTAATCAAGTGGAAGCCGCGGCGAAACGCGGGCAATTCGAGAGTATGTTGAAACCAGGCCATGACTGCGCCGGCGAACCTCGGAGGAAAACCAAATATCATCAACTTAGAGCCTAACACAACGAGTCCGGCAGCCAAGCACGGCGCGCGCTAGTGAAAATCGCAGGGATTTTTCGAAATCTTCGCACCCCCACGGTCGTTGCGACGCCGGATAATAATCTATTTGGAACTTGCGGGTTTTAGGCCCGAATTGGGGGGTGTCAAGGGGCAAAATGGTCCAAACTTATTGACATTCTTTCCGCGCTGATGATAATTGAATGTTTTAGATGATACGTCGATTTTCCCCCCGCCTGATTCGGATTCTCAAGCTCGCCCACCGCATCCGAAGTGATTGACTCGCGTACGGCCGCAACCAGGAAGGTTAAGATCGCCGCGAAAAGCGCGTCTACCAGACGTGATCGATTGAAGTGGTAGCGATATTTCAACAAGATGCTGAGCGTGGGAGCTAAGGCATACAGTGAAGTTGGCGATTCTTTTTTAGTTGGAGGTGTGATTCGATGCGGCAGATGCGGAATGTGTTCGAAGCAATTTTGAAGTATGGCCACGACGAGGATTTTTGTCCCGCCGAGGACGAAACGTTCTCGCCAACCGAAGCGCCCGCCGGTTCGCGAGCGAAACTCGATGTATTGGCGGAGCGGGTCCAGCGTGGTGAACCTCTCTGGCACCCCGAAGATCGACCCGACTATAGCGGGTTGACCGGTGCAGTTCGTCCGCGCGAGTAAGCGCGCGGCGCTGCTGTATTTGTTGTTCAGAAAAAAACACATCGTCGGTTTCTCGACTGACGATGTGTTTTACTTTTCAAAGCCGAGTATGATGCGCGCCAAACTCGGCGTTACGATCAATACAAGGGCGACACATCGAGCGCCGCCGATCAATTGGCGCGTATTGATTACTTGGCCGTCGAGGCTTGCATCGATTGCGCCTGCTCGAAGGCGGCTTTTTCGGCCAGCACGTTTTGCAATTCGGCTTGCGCGGCCGCGGCCGCTTCGGCCGCCGCCTTGTTATTCTTGGCTTTTTCCGCTAGGGCCGCCTGGGCCGCCGCGATGTCCGCGGCCGCCTTTTGTGCTTGTGCCGCGGCTGCGTCAGCCGCCGCTTTGTTGGCTTTAATCTTTTCCGCCAGGGCCGCTTCAGCTGCCGCGAGTTCAGCCGCTGCCTTTTGTGCTTGCGCCGCGGCTGCGTCGGCTGTCGCCTTGCTGCTTTTGGCCTTTTCCGCCAGCACCGTTTCGGCCGCCGCGAGATCAGCGGCTGTTTTTTGCGCTTGCGCCGCGGCCGCCGCGGCCGCCGCCGTGCGGGCTTGCACGATCATCTCGAGCGTGGGCGGGTTGGGCGGAAGCTGAGCAATCTGCTTGCCATCGGCGACTTCCGACAACCGCACGTCGCCCAGCCAATCTCCTGCCACGACGCGGGCCCCATCGTGCGTGAACGCCACTTCGGTGGCAATGTCGCCGAATGCGGCCAATTCGCGGACGACCGCGCCGTTGCCGTCCCAAACCTTCGTCAGCCGATCGCGCCCCGCGGAAACGAGCTTGCCGTCGCGGGCAAACTCGAGCGAACTGGCGCCGCCGCCATGCGCGGCCCAACTCTTCACTTCCTTGCCGTTTTCCATCTCCCACAGCTTGATCGTGCCGTCTTCGCTCGAACTTGCCAGGATGTTGGAATCGATGCGCCAGCTCACGTCGGTGATCGCCCCTTTGTGGCCGGCCAAATTCTGATACTCGCGCGCCGTCTCGGCCTCCCATACAAACATCCCGCCGGCACGGTCGGCCGTGGCCAAGAGCACGCCGTCGGGGCTGAATTCCAGCGCGTAAATCCACTCGGTGTGCTTGCGGATTTCCTGGACCAAAGAGCCATCTGCCGTGGAAAAGACGCGCACCACGCGGCCCGGCCCGCCCAACGCGATCCGCGTGTGATCTTCGTTGATGTCGGCGGCCAGCACGATGTCTAGTTCATCGCCCACCTCGAACACGCGTTTGCCGGTCTTGACGTCGAATACGATCACGGTGCCAGCTTTCGCGCCTTGCCCACCACCGGCCAATAGCAACGAACCGCTGCGGCTGAACTTCAGCACGTGCGGAATCCCCTCGGGAAACGGCAGCACGCCCAGCAATTTTGCCGTGTCGGAGTTATACAGCGCGATCTGTTTCTGACCGGCCACGGCCACCAGCGGAGCCCACGGGCTGCCGGCTAGCGCGGTGACGGCGCCGGCGCGGGGAGTGTACACCGCGGGCTGGCGCGAAAGTCCCTCGGGCATGGGGGGCGGACCGGCCGGTTTGGCCGATCCAACGGTCGCGGTCAGCTCCATCGCGGCCGACTTCTTCACCTTGGCCACCGAACCGTTGTTCTCCAGCGCTCCTCCCTCGATCCAGGCTCGGATCGCCTCCAGTTTCGCGGCGGGCAACTTGTCTTGATTCGGCGGCATCTTGGGTTCTTCCGCGTTCGAAACCAGACCCCACAGCCGCGAACTACCAGTGTCACCGGCCATAATCACCGCTCCGGTCGATCCTCCCTGCATGACGCTGGCAAACGTGGCCAGCGATAAATCGCTTTTTTTCGTGTCGGGGTTATGGCAGCTAAAGCAATGCTCGCGAAAAATCGGCCGCACGTGCTCGTCATACGTGATCTTGGCCGCCGGTAGGGCCGCGGCCGGCTTGGCGTCTTCGGCAAGTGCGCGGTCGGCCAACATCAATACGGCCACCAGGGCGAACAGCGGTTCGAAAATGCGTCTGGTCATCGTGAACACCACCATCTAATGATTGAACAAGAACTCACGCGAGTTGAGCACCGCCCACAGAATGTCATCCACGGCGTTGCGCGGATTGGCTTCCGCGGCCAAGAGGCCATCGAGCTTCTGCACTTCTTCGGGACTCGGCCTTCGCGACAAGCAGGCCATGTAAATGGTTTCGACGATTTGCGCGGGTTTTTGGCCGGCATCGATCAACTTTTGCAGCCGCTTGCTTTCGCCGATTTTGCGCGCGAGCGTATCGCCGTTGATCAAATGCAAGGCCTGCGAAAGCGTGGGCTCGGTGGTGGCCTCCGCCGCGCAGACGGTCGTGCGAGGCGAGCGGCCGAAGGAGCTCAGAAAGTAGTTGCTCGTCTGGCCATCGGCGATTTGCACCGCCCGAGCGCCCAGCGGCAGCCCCTGGAACTTCTCCTGGATTTCCGTGACCTGACTCAAGCAATCCAACAAACTTTCGGCCGGAATGCGGCGAATGCGGCTGTGCGAAAAGTTTTTCGTGTCTTCCTCATTGCTGGCATTGGACTGCGAAGAGCGTTGATACGTGCGCGAGTTGCAAATGTCTCGCACCAATTGCTTGAAATCGTAGTTGTAGGACGTCAGTTTATTGCCCAGGGCCTGAAACAGCTCGGGGTTGCTGGCCGGATTGCTGACCCGAATGTCGTCGATCGGTTCGACGATGCCCAGGCCGAAAAAGTGGGCCCACACGCGATTGGCCACGCTGGTCGCGAAATAGGGATTCTCGGGCGAGGCCAGCCATTTGACCAGCACTTCGCGGCGGTCCTTGCCGTTGACGTCGGGCTCGGCGCCGCCCAGAAACTTGGGGGCCATGCGCCGGCCGCCGACCGGATGCGCCACTTCGCCGCCGCCGGAGTTGAAGACGATCGTCTCGCGATAGTCCTCACCCTGCTTGCGGCCGATCTGGGCAAAGAAGGCGGCAAAGCTGTAGTAGTCGTCCATCGTCCAACGGTCGAACG
>JACQFF010000082.1 GCA_016200205.1 Planctomycetia bacterium | reverse complement strand
CTTCAGGTAGTTGATCCGGCCGTAGAACTCGAGGAAGTCGGGCACGAAGTAGCGCGCGTCGAGGTTCAGGAGGTGCCAGTCGTGGCGCGGGAACCGTCCCTGGTAGGCGAGGTTGTGGATCGTGAGCACGGTGCGCATCCGCGCGAGCTCCGGATAGAGCTCGCCCGGAATGGCTGCGATGTCCAACTCGCCAAGTCGCAGGTAGGCCACTTCGGTTTCCATCGCCTGCTCACCGTCGGTTTTGCCCGCAGCAATCTCGTCGCCTTTCTGATCGCGGCGGCCGGTCCAGGCGAAGACAGGCCGAGAGAGCACGCCGGCCGCGCGAGCCGCGCGAAAGCCTGGATTGTCCAGCGGAATCATGATCGGCCGGGCGTAAATCTCCAGCGGCGCCAGGGTGATTGGCTGCGGTTGTCTCAGCGCTCGATCCGCCAAATCGGCGATCGCTTCGCCGCACAAGCGGATGTACGTGAAACCGTCGCGAACGAGCTCGCCCTTCTCATCGCGAAAACGGTTGTCGGGCGTCCCCATCAGGCCGCCAATGGCGCCTTGGAAATAAACAACCGGACAGCCATGCCGCTTCTCCAAAGTATCGACGGTCGCGCCCATGAAATCGCGCGTGATCAGAAAATTCTTCGCCGGCTCGACGCCGTGGCTGTTCCATTGCACCAGCAGGCCGTGAGGTTTTCCGTCCTTTAGGCGCACGAACCGCAGCACGCGCAACACGCTGTCGTAAATCTCGGGCAGTCGATAGTCGCCCAGCAGGCTCTGGTCGTCGGCCGTGGAGTATTCGGCCCGCACCGGCTCGGCTGCCACGTCGGCCCGGCGGACCGCTTCGACAATTTTCGTTTCCACCAGGCGCACGTAGTCCGGCACGACGCCGGAAACTGCAGGCGTTGATCCCCAGACGCCAATCACGTCGGGGCTTGCGTGCGAATGCGTGCTGGCCACCAGCACATAGGCGAACTCCCTCAAGGCGGCCCGCGCACGCAGCACGGAAGGATACTGCAAGCCAATCGAATCGACCGAGACCAGTGCGATTTTCCGCTGACGGCCGCGCAGCACGACGGCGCGGGCGTAGAGCGGATCGTGAACTCCGCTGGCCGCGCGATTGTTTTCCAGGCCGGCTAACCAGATCGGCTGTTTGGGATCGAGCTTGGGCGTGATATCGGTCGCGGCCAGGCCCACCTCCAGCGCGTCGGCGCCACGAGCCGCGGCGGGCAGCAAAACGATCAGCAACACGAGAGCGGCTACGCGCATGGCGTGCGAAATGGAAATCATTGGAGATGGCTCCGCGCCAGCCCTATGACCGCCCACGCGCTGCCGGCGCAGATTATTGGGATAAGACTTTTTGAGCCTTCACCTCCGGGTTTGACCGGCCGCGAGGTCATCGGCCATGAGCCGTCCTCGCGTTGCGTCTTGATCAGGAAGGCGTGAGCGCGGCTAATGGCAGGATTGTCGGGCTTAATTCCCGCGTGGGATATTGCATAAAGCGCCTGGCCGGTCGCCCAAGCGTCGCTCGGCATGTCGTCCGCCTGGCTCCAGCCGCCGTCGACGTTTTGCTGCGCTTGGATGCGACTTGCCAGCGACTCCCATTCTTCAGCCGGGCGGCCTAGTCGTTGCCAAAGCACCAGACGCAACGCGATCGACTGCGGGTCGTCGTCGGTCTTTGTGTCGGCAAGCCACCGCACGCCCTTGTCGCGGGCGGCCTTCGCTGAGTCGTCGCCCGCTGCGGCCGCCGGCAGTAGAGCCAGGGTGGCAAGCGCCGTCGTGCGCTCATCGGAATTGCCGAAGATCGGGGGTCGAGTCTCGGGCCACGAGGACCATGAACCGTTCTCGAGCTGGTCGCCTTTCACCGTCGCCAAAAGAAGTTTCATCCCCTCGCGCAAGACGGAGTCCGGCTCCGGATTCGTTCCGAGCGCGAGCGCCAGCGACACCGCTTTCTCATTGAGCGCCTTGGGAATGTTGGCCGGCCTAGGCACACCGGTCTTGCCGTCGCCCGACTTGGCGACCCAGTTGGTCAACTCCGCCAAAGCCGGCTCGTCGACGGCATGGCCGCGCTGCTTTGCTTCCCAGATCGACCAGATCACAAGGCTGGCATGGTGACACGAGACGCAGTTGTGCTGGCTCCTCCAGGCCAGCGCGTCTTTGACCAGAAAGGCGAGCCCGCGATCAATTGTGGCCCGAACGTCAGACGGCTGCGCGACGGGCCCGTCGGCAAATGCAATTGCTGACGAGGCAAAAAAACTCAGAGCCGCGATGAAATATCGCATGTCCGAAGCTCCAAAGGCGAAAAGGCCGAAAATCGCAACGTCATCGTTGGAATGAATCAGACTCGTTCAGTCTACGCGGCCGTTCGGGGCTGTACAATGATGTTAACGTCGCCGTGAAACGACCAACACAGGAATGTCCGGGCTCCGGAAGGCCCCAGGCTGGATTCATTCCGCGTCTTGTGGCAAACGGCGAGCTTGAGACGTCCAAGCGACGACTCGATCGCTACAGTTCACCAGATGCCGCGGAAGATCCGGTAGGGCGTTTGCTCGCAATAGCGGCGATAGTCGTCGCCGCGTGCCGCCAAGATCGCGCAAATCCCCATCAGGATCACGGCCCGATACATGGGATGGCGGACTTGGGCATCCGGCCCCTCGGTGAACAGCGGAGTTTCGCTGCCGTGCGAATACCGTACGACGGTGCCCGGCACGCCGAGTAGTCCATCGAGCGCCGCCGGAGTTGCACCCTGAAAAAACAAAAGCACGCACCACAAGCAGCCCACAAGCCCGGCAAACCGCACTGGTGTAGACGGCGCCAACGAAAAGCCAGGCACCCCCCAGTGCAACATCAACAGGCCGAACCAGGTGATCAATGTCAGCGTGATATAAACCTGTCGTTCGCGCGGATTGCCGGCGGGATCGCCCCACACTGCCCGCTTCCACCAGGCGCGGGTCAACACCAGGTGCGGCACGATGAACGCGATATAGAGCAATAAGTTATAGAGATAGTTTTGCGGACCTGCTTCGGGATTGTAGCGAAACCCATAAATGAGCGAGGCGAAAACCGACATCAGGCCAAAATAGCTGGCTATCCGGTAGCCGCGTTCGAAAATTATGCTCGCCACGCCGCTGCGAGCGTGCGAAGCCTCGGAGACAGCCATGGTGGGTTCTCCTTGGTGGTTGCATGTAACGCCGCGAATCAGCGGTCTCCTTAGCCGACCGCGGCCACCCGTCAGCCACAATGCAGCGTAGTCTGCCGCGCGGACGCGGCGCGTGTCAACGTGAATCCGAGGATTTCCGTTTCCCCCGGATTCGCCGGACCAGAATAGTTGACGCCCGAAGTCCGTACAGTAGGATAGCGGTCGAACTTTGAGCACGGGAGGTGACACTTGGCGGGAACTGCTTTCGGCTCGACGTGGCGAAGAGATCATCGGACCGAGAACCTTCGGGCCACGGTCCCGGCGTTCGTGTTGGCGTGGTTGTTCTTGGGCGGTGTAGCGGTCGGGCTTGCCGCCGACGCGAAAGAAAAGGCCCAGCCGCGGATCGTCGATTTATCGTTGTTGGTAGCGCCCGACTATCCGGGGCCCTGGCCGGCCGCCGGTTTTCCGCCCTTCCACATGAATCATTATCTCGAAATGGGACCGCTCAGTCCGTACAACAGCGACATCCTGGCGCTGGACGGCAACACCGGCACGCAGCTCGACGTGCCGCCGCATTCGATTCCGCATCCCGATACGAATCTGCCCAATGCCGGACCGTATGGCCGGGTTTACACCGACAAGGTGCCGGCCTGGCAATTCGGGGGCGAAGCTTGCGTCATCGATTGCCGAGACCTGTTGGACTCAAAAGTCAACGGCGCCAGTGCGCTGGTGAAGAAAGAGCGGATCATGGAGTGGGAAAGGCGGCATCGGCCGCTCGCGCCGGGAGACGTCGTGCTATTTTACAGTGGTTACAGCAACAAGTATTTCCAGCCCTTCCCCGCCGGGCGCCGGTTTCTGGCCGAGCCCGTCGAGGGCAAATCGCCGGCCTGGCCCGATCCGGATCCCGACTGCATGGAGTATCTGGCGAGCCGGAAAGTCATGACGCTCGGAACCGACAGCGCAAGCATGGGGCCGCTGCCCGACCTGGCCGAGCCCACCCATTTGGCGGGGTTGAAATACGGGATGATCTGGACGGAGTCGGCCACGGGTTTGGATCAGCTTCCCACTACCGGCGCTTTCTATTGCATGATCGGCCCCAAGCACGCCGATGGTCCGTACAGCGAAGGCCGGGCTTTGGCCGTCGTGGGCGATCCGCTCGCGCGGCGGTTGATCGACTCAGCACGCAAGAAGCAAGTCGTGGATTTGTCCGTGGTGCTGTCGATGGACCTGCCCGTCTCGTGGCCGGGACGCGGAGCAGGCAATCATCGCCAGTCGTATTTGAAAGTGCCGCTGTTCCTGGCGCCCAATCTGGGCATCTATCACACCACGCATTTGCTCGACTCGCACACCGGCACGCACCTGGTCCCCCCGGTCTATGCCCTGCCGCCCGCGGGTTTCGACAACGGCAAGTATGCCGCCGACGTTCAATCGTGGCTGGCCGAATACGAACAGAGGTACGGCGCACGCGGCGCGAGCGACATGACCACCGAAAAAGTTCCGCTCTCGCAGACGTGCGGCTGGGCGCGGGTGATCGACGTGAGGCATCGCATCGGCGCCACGAAATCAGGAAGCTGGCCAAACTCGCCGGAAATCACGGTAGCCGATATCCAGCAGTACGAAAAGCAGCACGGCGAATTGAAGCCCGACGAGATTGTCATCTTCGCCAGCGGCTACGACGACACCTATTTCAAGCCGCTACCGGCCGGTCTGGCCTGCATGGCGGATCCGCTCAATGGCAAACGAGAAGGCTGGCCAGCGCCCGGGCCGGACGCGATAGTTTATTTGGCCGGCAAAGGCATCCGCTGTATCGCCACTGACGGACCAACTCTCGGCGGAGCCGACCCCAAGCGAGCCCTGATGACCTACTGGGCCCTGGGCAGCAAAGGCATGGTCGGCGTGGAATTCCTGACCGCGGTCGCCAAGCTGCCGAAAGAGGCGTATTTCATTTTCGCCGCAGTCAAGGTTCGCGGCTGCCACGGCGGACCGGGCCGAGCCATCGCATTGTTTTGAGCATCTTCGTGATGTGGCAGGCTCCATGTGCCGTGGCCGTGCTAGTTTTGTCGCGTAGGACGCACTTCGAGCCCGTGATTGTTTGTTTTCGAATAGCCAACTGTCGAGTATCAGATTAACTTGGCAGAGTTATTAATCGTGGAAAACTGGGTGGCATCGAAGGCCACGGCCGCCCGGACCAGCCGTGCCCGATGCTCGGGTTCGAGCAATTCGTAAAGCGACGCACCCTACCGTTTTGCCAGTGTGCAGAAACCGATGGTCGCGGCTCCGTTCGCCCCTCGCTTGCAGCCACGCCACCCGTCCGGGACAATGGGCCGAGCGGGTTGGCCAAACGCCTCGGATAAAGATCGCATTCATGCTCGCAAAGCTTCGCACGTTTTCGCTTTTGGGAATCGATGCTTTGCCGGTCGAGGTGGAGGTCGATGTCTCGCGGGGAGCGCTCCCGAATACCGTGCTCGTCGGCTTGCCCGAGGCTGCGGTCAAGGAGAGCACCTATCGCGTCGAGCGGGCGATGGTCAATTCCGGCTACCTGCGGCCGGATGACAGGATTGTCATCAATCTCGCCCCGGCGGAGCTGCCCAAGCAAGCGGCCTCGTTCGACCTGCCGATTACGCTGGGCATCTTGGCGGGCAGCGGGCAGATCGTTTCCGATCTATTCGAGCGGTACGCAGTGGTGGGCGAACTGGCGCTCGACGGCACGACGCGGCCGACGCGTGGCGCCCTGTCGATCGCGATGGCCGCGGCGAAGCAGAAAGGACTCGAAGGACTCGTCGTGCCGACGACGAGCGCCGCCGAGGCGGCAGTGGTCGAGGGTCTGGAAGTGATCGCCGTCTCGAGTCTGGCGCAAGCGGTGGCATTTTTTACCGGCGCGATCGAGATCGATCCCACCCCGCCGCGGTTGAGCCAGTGGTTCGAAGAATACGCGTCGTACGACGTCGATTTCGCCGACGTCCGGGGACAGGAAATGGCCAAACGGGCGATCACGATCGCGGCGGCCGGAAACCACAATATTCTGATGCTCGGCCCGCCCGGTTCCGGCAAGACGATGCTTGCTAAGCGTATGCCCACCATCTTGCCGCAACTCACCGCCGGCGAATCGATCGAAACCACTCGCATCTACAGTGCCATGGGCCTGCTCAAGCCGGGCCAGCCGTTGCTGGCGACGCGGCCATACCGTTCGCCCCATCATACGATCAGCGACGCCGGCCTGGTCGGTGGCGGGTCGGTGCCGGCGCCCGGCGAGATCAGCCTGAGCCACAACGGTGTGCTGTTTCTGGATGAGCTGCCCGAATTCAATCGGCGGACGCTGGAAGTTTTGCGGCAACCGCTGGAAGACGGCACGGTGACGATCTCTCGGGCTCTGTCGAGCACGATGTTTCCGGCCAGTTTCATGCTGATCGCGGCGCTGAATCCCTGCCCTTGCGGTTATCGGAACGATCCGCGCCGCGACTGTCATTGCACCGTTCCGCAGATCGAGCGGTACATGTCGAAGATCAGCGGGCCCTTGCTCGATCGGATCGACATTCACATCGAAGTGCCGGCGGTGCCATTTCGCGAACTTGCGGCCACGACGCCAGGCACGTCAAGCGCCGAGATGCGCGAGGCGGTGGATGCGGCCCGAATGATTCAGCGCAAACGTTTTACCGGTTCGGCCACTCGACAGAATGGCCAGATGAGCCATCGACAAATCAGAAGCGTCTGCCAATTGGACGAGACCGGCATGAACCTGCTGCGTGCGACCATGACCGAGCTTGGACTGTCCGCCCGAGCCCACGACAAAATTCTGCGACTTGCCCGCACGATTGCCGACCTGGACGCTAGCGAAACCATCACTCCGATGCACATCAGCGAGGCGATTAACTACCGCATGCTCGACCGGAGTTTGTGGTCGTAAATGGTGTGGAGTCGCGTACGACAAGGCCGTTGGGGCATTTGCTTCCAGCCGTGATCGCTGGCGATCGGCCACGACATTCGCCATGTCCAGACAAAGCTTTTTGAGTCTAGCCAAGCTCTCTCGGCGCGCAAAAATTCGGCGGTTTGTGTAACCTTTCCCGCAGGATGGTGTTATACTAGGCGGCATTCGGACAACACACAGGCCCCTAGCTCGGAGTCTCTGCCGGAGGGTTTCGATGAAAACTGCAGGTTCGCAATGGTTAACGCGGACGAAAAATTGCCGCTTGTCATGTGTCCCGCGTAAAGAGTCGGAGCGGTGGTTTCATCCACGACTCGAGATGCTAGAACATCGCTGCCTGCTTTCGATCACACCCTCGTCGGTCGTCGGGCGATTCACTTTTTACGACAACTCGCACTACGACGGCAATATTGCCGGCGTCAACAGCAGCGATAACAGCGCGATTGCCAGTGACAAGTTGGCTTTACTGAGCGGCTCTGGCTCGGCCGGCTTTGTCAACCTGACCAGCTACAGCCGCGGGATCGACGGAATCGTGGTCGATATTTCCGGTTCCCACCCGGACATTATGTCCGGTGATTTTACCTTCAAGGTCGGGAACAATAACGCACCAGGCTCGTGGACGGCTGCGCCTGCGCCACTTTCGGTCACGGTGCTCGCTGGCGGTGGAGCCGCAAGCGGCTCGGATCGTGTCGAAATTCTGTGGGCTGACAATGTCATTCAACAGCAGTGGCTCGAGGTGATCGTGGCGGCCGATCGCAATACTGGGCTGGCCACTTCGGACGTGTTCTTTTTCGGCAACGAGATTGGCGATACGGGCGCGAGCAATACCGCAACCGTGGCCAAGGTCACGTCTCTGGATGTAACCGGTGCGCAAACGCACGGGGCGAGTTTGAAAGCGAACATTCCTTCGACCAACATCTATGACTTCAACCGGGATGCCCAGGTTAATTCCCAAGATGTGACTATCGCGCAGACCCACGGGACGAGCAATAAGACGGGTTTGCAACTTTTCAACGCGCCCAGCATTTCTCCGCCGGCGCTGAGCGCCGCCTTGGCCAACGACACGGGTACCAACGGCGACGGCATCACGTCGGACCCCACGATTGCCGGCACGCTCACCGGAGTTAATGGCATCTCCAGTTTCAAGGCCGGCCTCAACAACGGGCCGGTGACTACCGATGCCTTACCGCTGGTGTCTGGTGGGACCTTTACACTGAGTTCGGGCTTTTTGACCACCGTGAACGGCGGCTCGTTGCCCGATGGGGCCTATGTGCTGCATTTGCAGGCCGTCGATTCGCAGGGACTCAGCGCGGCTCTTGACCTTCCGTTCACGCTCAGCACGACTCCTCCGACGGTCAGTGTTGCGACAATTGCCAGTTTTACCGATGACCTTACCCCGCACGTGACCGTCACGGCCAGCGATCCGCTCGGACTGGCCAACGGCACGCAAGTCAGCCTCGACGTCGATTTGAACAATGACGGCGATTTTGCCGACGCGGGCGAAATGAACCGCACGGTCTCGACGCTGTATAACGGCGGGTCGTACTTTCAACTGACGCCGGCGCTGCCCCCCACGAATCCCCCCGACGGGTCGTACCTGGTGCAGTTGCGAGTGCGGGTTTCGGACATCGCCGGCAACGAAGGATTCAGTCCCTTGCAGTCCCTGAAAATCGACACGCTGGGCAACACGATTCTCCAAGACTATGTCAACGCTGCGGACGCGACGTACTCCTATACGCCGGCTAGCAATAGCCCGCTGATCGGCACCGGCTACAATGATTACATCTATGACTTGCACAGCCAAACCTGGCGTTCGACGGCCGATGTGAACAATCCGCTGTGGCAACACTGGCTGCACGTGATCGTGCCCACAACCGTCACCAATTCGACGGCGATTTTGTTGATCGACAGCGGTTCGAACAGCACAACCCCGCCCACGACGACGAAAGCGTCGTTGGTCACGTTGGCCACGACGTTTCACAGCGTGGTTGTCGATTTGCCGACGGTGCCCAACGAGCCTCTGACGTTCACTGGCCAGTCTCCGAAGAGCGAAGACGCGATCATCTCTTACACGTTCAATCAGTACATGACGCACCTCGATTCCAATGGCAATCCTCTACCAGGCTATGAGAGCTGGCCGGCCCTGTTGCCGATGGTCAAAAGCGCAGTCCGGGCGATGGACACAGTTCAGGCTGTGGTGCCGGGGCTGTCCAGCGGGGCGCACGTCGACAACTTTGTCGTCACCGGCTATTCAAAGCGGGGTTGGACCACTTGGTTGACCGCGGCCGTCGACAACCGCGTCGTCGGAATCATTCCCGGCGTCTTTGACGTTCTGAACCTCGATGAGCAGATGATCCATCATCATGCCTTCTACGGCGGCATCCCCGCAGGACCCACCTTCGTGGACGGTTTTTCGGTCTCGATCCAAGATTACGTCGGCTACAACATCCCGGAAAACGTGGAGACCTTGGGCGGTCAAGCACTGGGCCGCGTCGTCGATCCATACCGGTACCTGAACAACGGCCACTTCAATATTCCCAAGCTCGAGCTCAATTCTTCGGGCGATGAGTTCTTTATCCCCGACTCGGCCCAGTTCTACTTCAGCGATATTCCGGGCACGCAGAACTATTTGCGATACATTCCCAACACGGGCCACGGGCTCAACGGCACCGACACGGCCAACAGCACGCAGTCCTTCTATAACGCGATCCTCAACAACCTGGCGCTGCCGCAGTTTTCCTGGGCGGTGCAGCAGGACGGCTCGATTCGCGTGCAGACAGTTACCGCGCCCACGAACGTCGTGATGTGGCAAGCCACGACCTCAACCTATCGCGATTTTCGTCACGGCTACAATTCGAACCCTTCGATCCCGGTGTACGCCAGCTCGACGCTGACCGACCAAGGCGGCGGGGTTTACGTGGCCAGCGTGCCGACGCCATCCAGCGGTGCGACGGCGTTCTTCGTCCAGTTGACGTTCACCAGCCCATTGAGTGGAAACCCGTACATCTTCACCACCGAGATTAAGATTGCCACCAACATTCCATTGCCCGCCTGGCCCTTTTTCACGGCCACGAATTCGAGCTCGCCACCTCCGGCTGGCGGCGGCCTCGGCCTGAGCGCGATCGCATCGAGTCTTGCCGCGCCAGCGATGTTCAGTCAACCGTCGCTGGTGCAACAGGCTTCGACAACCAGCACGATGGCTTCGGACACCTCGGTTCCCGTTGGGCAACAAGATGATGATGCCGATTCGAGCATTGATGACTGGTCGTTTCTTGAACCGGACCGCACGACCGAGCGAAATTGGGATTCGAGCAATACCGAGGCAACCGATTTCGTCCTTAGTTCCTTGAAGGGCGATACTTTTCTCTGATTGTCTCGCGCGAAAATACAAGCATCGTGAACCGCATAGTCCATCGTGCTCGTGACGCAAAAAGGCCGAGCAGCTCGTCGTTCCATGCGAAAAGACCGCAAGATCGCCCAGAGCACCACTTGACTCGAGCTCGTGTTATACTAGATGGCTGCCGGAGAAGACGCATGGTACAAGCGGGAAGTCATTGCCGGAGGGTTCGATGAGGATTGCGAATTCGCAGTGGATAGGGCAGACGAAAAGTCGCCGCTTGTCTCGTGGCCCTCGCAAGCAGTCAAAGCGATGGTTTCACCCGCGGCTTGAAATGCTCGAGCATCGTTGCTTGCTTTCGATCACGCCCTCGACGGTCGTGGGCAGATTCCTCTTTTACGACAACTCACCCGCCTATGACACCACGGGTAGTGTGCAATCGCCGCTGCCGTACAGCGACGACAACGCCATTGCGACCGATAAGTCGGCCTACATCGCCAACGGGAGTGCAGCCACGTTTGCAAACGTCTCCAGCTATTCCAAGGGGATCAACGGCATCATGGTCGACTTGCAGGGCGGCGGTGCGCACACGTCGATCGCGCTAGCGAACATCCTGAACGATTTCACGTTCAAGGTCGGCAACAACTCCTCACCCAGCACCTGGGCCAATGCCCCCAATCCGATTGCCGTCACGGTGCGGACCAACATGGATCCCACCAACAACGGCGCAGACACGGTGAGTGGCGCGGATCGGGTCGAGTTGATCTGGGCCAACGGCGCCATTACCCAGCAGTGGCTGGAAGTGACCGTCTTGGCCACCGCCGATACCGGCCTGAGCGCCGACGATGTATTCTTCTACGGCAACGAGATTGGGGATACCGGCGCGAGCAATACGGCGACTGTAGCCAAGGTCACCTCCCTGGATATAACGGGCGCCCAAACCCACGGGGCGAGCTTGAAAGCGAACATTCCGATCACGAACGTCTATGACTTCAACAAGGATGGCCAGGTTAATTCCAGCGACTTGACCATCGCCCAGACGCACGGTACGAGCAACAAAAACGGGCTGCAGCTTTTCACGCCACCAGCTCGACCGCCGGCGCTAGGTGCCGCCTTGACCAACGACACGGGCACAAACGGTGACGCCATCACGACCGATCCAACGATCAACGGCACGGTCACCGACGTTGCAACCATTATCAGTTTCAGGGCCAGCCTCAACGCTGTTAATTCTCCGTCGACGGCGGCCGCCGCGCAGGCCGTCAACATGAGCTGGACGACGATCGGCGATCCCGGCAATCACGCCGACACCCAGACAGTGGCCTTGAGCGACGGCACAACCGGCTACGGCTCCGTGGACTACATTTATAAAATTGGCACGTACGACGTCACCAACAGCCAGTACGTCGAGTTCCTCAACGCCAAAGACCCCACCGGCGCAAACACGCTCGGTCTGTACAGCAGCGACATGAGCAGCGACCCTAGCTACTCCGGACTAAATGCCGGAATCAGCTTCACCTCCGGTAACGCCGACGGCAGCAAGTACAACGTCATTTCGGGCCACGGCAAGCAACCCGTCAACTACGTTAACTGGTACGATGCGATTCGATTCGCCAATTGGCTTAACAATGGCCAGGGCAACGGTGATACAGAGAGCGGGTCCTACACGCTAACGGGCGGCACGGCCTATCCCAGCAATGGGTTGAACATCACGCGGAACCCGGGAGGGAACGTGTTTCTTCCCAGCGAAAATGAGTGGTACAAGGCAGCGTACTACAACCCCGCCACCAGTTCGTATATGCAATTTCCGACCCCCGCGAACATGCAACCCACCGCCGAGGCTCCTCCGGGCGGCAGTAACTCGGCCAACTACACTCCTGGCGGCTGGCCGAACCCCGACTATGCCGATGCCGTGGGTCATCTGACCGACGTGGGCGCCTACACGCAAACGGCGAGCCCATATGGCACGTTCGACCAAGGTGGCAATGCCATCCAATGGAACGAATCGTTGATTTACCTGGCCAGCGGCCCGGCTCGGGGCTTGCGTGGCGGTTCGTTCAACTACGTCTGGGACCACATGGCTAACTTTTACCGAGACAGCGAGAATCCGACGGGTGAGCAAACCAATATCGGCTTCCGCCTGGTAAGCATCCCTTCCACCGATGTGCTTGGGCTGGTCCAGAGCAATGGGATTTTTACGCTTAGCGCAAGTATCTTGGACACCGTGTACGGTGGCTCGCTGGCCGACGGATCGTATGTGCTGCACTTGCAGGCCGTTGATTCCAACGGCCTCAGTTCGGGAGTTGACGTGCCCTTTACCCTCAAGCGGTCCATCGCCACTCCATCGCAGCCGGTTCTAATTTCGAACAACACGAATAACGTTACCAACGATAACACGCCGACGATCGGCGTTACGGCCGAGACGGGATCGCTTGTTAACCTGTTCGTCGACAACGTGCAAGTGGCGCAAGCCACGGCCACGGCCGGCCTTCAATTCACGCTGGATACGATGGCCGACGGAACCTACCAAATCACAGCAACCAGCACCGATGGAGCGGGCAACTCGGCCACCTCGCCCACGCTCTCGATTACGATCAACACCGCCCAGCCCGCCGCTTCGGGCGCGACTCTGGCCGCCGTCACGTCCAGCCTCGCGTCGCCCGTCGCGCTCAGCCAGCCATCGCCAATTTTGCAGCCGTCGACAACCGGCACCAAAGCCACCGACGCGTCGATTCTGTCCGAGCAACAAGGTAACGACAAAGACTCGGTCGTCGATGACTGGTCGTGGATCGATCCGGATCGTAGGTTCGACCGCGATTCGAATTCGAGCAATATCGAAGCGACCGATTTTGTCTTCAGCTCCTTGACCGGCGACCGTTTGTTCTAAAGAGAAGTTTCAAATCTCTCGCCCTCTGGGAGATACGGAGAGTTTTGAAACAGCTTCAATTTCTTGTTCTTGCGAAAAAAAAACACCATGTGCCAGGCCGGTTGGCGCATGGTGCTTGCGAGTGATATACAGGCAAAGCCTTATCGGATCCCGCCCTGGGGCAACTGCGGCGCCCCATTTGCCGGCGTGTTGAGGGGAGTTGCGGGAGTCTGTCCCCCGGGGCCTCTCAATTTGCCGGCCAAGCGGTCGCGCAGCGCCTTGGCCATCTGATCCTTCGGCTCGAGCCCGACGGTCTTGTCCAACTCGGCGATCGCCTGGTCCGGATGCCCCGTGAAGCCGTATTGGAACCCGAGCAGGAAATGCACCGCCGGCGAATCGGGCTTCGCGTCACGAGCTTTCTCCATCGCCCGAAGCTGGCTCGTGTAGTCCGCGGGATTGCCGTAAAGTTTTTGATAATTCTCTAGCACTGCGTCCCACTTCTCCGGCGGCAGCGATTGCATTGCCATCGCTGTCGCCCCGGCCGCTTCGTCGTATTGGCCAGCGGCGAACAAGGACTGGCCCAAAAGCATCAGCACGCCAGCATTCGACGGATCGTCGACCAACGCATGCCGGAAATTCCGGGCGGCCGCCTGATAATTGCCGGCTTTGAAATCGATTTCGGCCTGACCGGCAAAATCGGCCGCGGTGAGGTCATCCACCGAACGCGGCGCGCCATCTTGCGGGGCCGACGCTGCAATCGTCTCCTCCGCCGCTGGGCTGGGAGCCGGCAAGGTCGCGCCAATCACGTTGCCCGCCGCGGGTCCCGGCACGGTTGCATACGTGGAATTGTCCGGACCGTATCCGGCTGCGTAGCTGTCGTACGTGTAGCCGGCCGGGTAGCCATAGGATCCATAACTGGAAGGATAGCCGTATCCACCATAGCCTGGATAGCCATACGCATAGTTGCCGTAGCCATACGTCCCGTAGTTGTAGTACGGGTAGCAGTTCAGGTACGAGCTATAGCTGTAGTAGCCCGGGTAGCCGTAGGCGTAATAAGGGTATCCGTAGCCATAGCCGTAATAGTGCGGATAGAACCCCAGCCCGAAGCCAAACCAGGGGTAATAGCCACGATAAAAGCCCCCGAAGGGCGTACCAAAGCCGAAGAAAAACGATCGGTGTCCCCAGCGGCTCCAGCCGCCACTCCAACGCGTGTTGAAGTTGCGGTTGATGTTGGTGTTGACATTCACGTTGCGCGCAAAATTACTCGCCACGTTGCGGTTCAGGTTGGCATTTCGCGCGAGATTGCCGCCGCTGAACAAGCTCTGATGCAGGTGGCCGGCGCCGAGATTCCCAGTGGCGCGAGCTGGGCTGAAACTCGCGACGCTCGTGCCGTGAGCGAAGTTGGTGTGAGCGAAATTGTGAGTCGCAAAATTGTTTTGCAGTCCGAACGATTGCCCGCCCAGATGGGCATTGGCTCCAAAATGCTGCTGCACGAAATTGGTGTTATTCCGCGGGCCAGTATTCCCGCGCGTGAAGTTCGCGCCTGAAGGCCCAGCCGAAGTGATCGCGGGGCGCGCATTGGGAGCGAAATTGCGCTGCGTGAAACCCGCGTTGGAACGGGGCACAGAATTAGCGAAGTTGTTCAAGCGCGGTGAAAAGTTGCGAGCCGCGCTGGGAGCGTGCATCGCGCCGCCACCTGCGCCGGGCCCGGCCGCATGGAATCCGCCCCCTGGATGGCCGCCGGCAAATCCTCCACCGTGAAATCCACTCCCGCCGCCATGAAATCCACCACCACCAGCGTGGAATCCGCTCACCTGGCCTCCGCCGTGAAAACCGCCGCCTCCATGACCGCCGCCTCCATGACCGCCTCCTCCATGACCGCCTCCTCCATGACCGCCTCCTCCATGACCGCCTCCTCCATGACCGCCGCCGCCATGACCGCCGCCGCCATGACCACCGCCGCCATGACCACCGCCGCCGCGCGCCCATGCCGTTGTCGGCGCCACGAGAACGAGTGCCGCCAGAAGCACTCCCAGCTTGAAGAATCGTGATCGCATGATCGTTGCCCCTTCGATAAGGGAACCGCAATCGTCGCCTGAAAGATTATACGAAATCTGACCGGATGATGTGCGGATTACGACCTTGTAATCTTGGCGCCAAGTACCGAGGATTCGTCGCGTTAAGCGGCAAGAATAAATTCTCGAAAACGAGGATTTCTATTCCTCGGACAACGGGTGATAGTAGGCGTTGCCAGCGGCCCGCCAGGCCTTGGTCATCGCGAAAAAATCGGGCCCGGTCGGGTCGAGGCCGCGCATCGCCATGGTGCCGCGGCGAATTGTGAAATCGTGCGGCGCCAGCTCGCCCGCCCTGTCAAAATGCCGCGCGGCCGCAGCGAACTGTCCTCGCTCATAGAGCCATTGTCCCAGGATGAACTCCGCCCGGGCCAACTGGTCGGCAGGCGTCGGTAGTTTCTGCAGCGAGCGGACCTTCTCGGCACTGAATGCCGATGCCTCGCCGCGCACCCAAGCTCGCAAGGCTCTGGCATGAGGTGCCGCATCGAGATGCGTGATGTGCTGCCAGGTATTGTCGCCGAACGCTACGTCGTTGGGGCGTACGATGCGACCTTGCTCGTCGATCCACAGGATCGTGGGCACGTTGACCATATTGTACAGGTCGGCCACGACATGCCGCGAATCGATCACGCAAGGATAGCTGGGTTCGGCCAGTTCGATCCAGGGCCGGACATCCTCGGGATCTTTGTCAAAGGCCACGGCCAGGACCGCAAACCCAAATTCCCGCAACTCGTCGTACAAAATCTGCCAACCTGGCAGATCGTTGCGGCAGCCTCACCACGATGAGAACGCGGCCAAAAGCAGCTTTCTGCCGCGGAATTGCGACATTGAGTGGGGCTCACCGGCGAGGTCGGGGAGCGTGAAGTCGGGGGCCTCGAGCAATCCCAGCGCGGCGCCGCGGTCTTGCGCCGAAACGCCCAGAGCCGCCACCCGTTCGTCAATATCCACAGCTAACGGCCGGCCTATCAGTTCCGCAAAACCAGCCAGATCGATTCCCTGGCGAGTTACGACAGCCTCGCCCTTGTTGTTGGGAAGGCAGATCCCGCCACAACAAAAACCCTCCGGCTTCGACTCCCATTTCGTGGCGACTGAAAGCACCTCGGCACTCACGAATACGCGATCGGCTAGCAGCGTCGCATTCAGGGTCGTGGGACGCCACTGATCGAGAATCGTGAATGGGATGGCGGTTGCCGTCGTGTTCATCAAACGTGTTAGGCAAATAATTCCCCGACGAGCCTGGCTTTGGTCACGTCGGGATCGGTCAGGCTAGTGGGGCGGCCGTCGTGCGGATAGGTCAGCCGGCGATGGTCGAGACCGAGAGCGTGGAGCAGCGAGGCGTGGAGGTCATGCACGGTGACGACGTCTTTGACGGCCTCGTAGCCAAAATCATCGGTCGCGCCATGGACGTGCCCGCCTTTGAAGCCGCCGCCGGCCAGCCACAAGGAAAAGCCCCGGCGATTGTGATCGCGGCCGTCGGCCCCTTGCGAGACTGGTAGCCGGCCAAATTCACCAGTCCAGAGCACGATGGTCGAATCGAGCAGCCCACGCTGTTTCAAATCCTGCACCAGTGCCGCGCTCGGCTGATCGGTCATCGCGCACAGCCCCTTCAAACTCTCGGCGTTGCGGCTGTGCGTGTCCCACGGCTGAGCCTTGAGAAAGATCTGCACGAACCGCACGCCCTGCTCCACCAAACGCCGGGCCAGCAAACAGCGAGTGCCATATTCCGCGGTCGTGGGATTATCGAGTCCGTAGAGGCTACGCGTTTCGGCCGTTTCTTGCGAAATGTCGAGCACGCCCGGCACGGCGGTTTGCATTCGGGCCGCGGTTTCGAAGTTAGCCAACCGGGCGGCCAGTTCGAGATTCTCTGCGTGCCGCTCCAGGTGCGAGCGATTGAGCTGTTCGAGAAAGTGCAATTGATTGCGGCGGGCTTCGGTCGAAACCCCCTCGGGCGTTTGCAGGTTGAGCACCGGCGAGCGGCCCGAGCGAAACGCGGTCCCCTGATAGACGGCCGGCAACCAACCGGCCGACCAATTCCGCTCGCCATCGACCGGCAGTCCACCGGGGTCGGAAAGCACGACATAGGACGGCAAGTTGCGGTTTTCCGAACCCAGGGCATACGTCACCCACGAGCCCCAACTGGGCAGGCCGGCCAGGAATCGCCCGCTGTGAATCAAACGCAGGGCCGACTCGTGATCGACGCTCTCGGTATTCATGGACCGAATCAGCGTCAGATCGTCCGAGACGCGGGCGGTGTGCGGCAGCAGTTCGCAGAGTTCCAATCCCGAGCCGCCGTGCCGAGCGAACTTGAATGGCGAGCCGAGCACGTTGCCCTTCTGTTTGTCGAAATGGATTTCGAGATCTCCGCCGGGATAAGGCTGGCCGTGGTACTTGTTGAGCGCCGGTTTGGGATCGAACAGATCCATCTGGCTCGGCCCGCCGTGTTGGAACAGGCAGATCACCGATTTGGCTTTGGGGCGAATGGTCGGGCCCGAGGATTCGCCGGTGGCGGTCTCGGCGCGAGCGCGCGAAGCGGAATCGCCCAACAGGTGCGCAAGGGCCAACGCGCCGAGCGAGCCGGCATAGTGGCCCAAAAAGACTCGCCGCGAAAGCGATGTCGATTCATGCGACGGCGTTGTGAGTTCGCTTAAGCCCATGCGTGCCATTCACTCCACATACAGAAACGGATTGCTGGCCAACATCATTTGACAGAAATCGGCCCACGCGTTCAACTCGGCGTCGGCCTTTGCAGCGTATTGCTCTCGCTGGATTCTGATAAAGTCCAACGACGACCGCATTTCGGCTTCAGTCGGGCCACGGGCCAAGGCGAGCAGGAACCCGTATGCCACGCGCGCCTCGGACTGCGCGCCGGCTTCACGGTCGAGTCGCTCAGCAAAACGCCGCGCCTGCCGAACAACAAACTCCGAGTTGAGTAAACTCAACGATTGCAGCGGCATTGTCGAGGCCGGCCGTTGGACGCAATTGAACACGATCGTCGGCGAATCGAAAACATTCAGCAAGCTGAGCGTTTGAGTGCGGCGCTGCTGCAAATAGAGCGAGCGGCGATTCGCACCCGGGCCACTTTGATTGACGATCACCTCGCCCAAATCGTTGCGGCTGGTCGCCACATACGGCCCGCCGAAGTGTCGATCCAATTGTCCGCTGGTGGCCAACATGGCGTCGCGCATCGACTCGGCATCGAGCCGCTCGATGCGGTGCCGCCAAAGCAAGCGGTTGTCGGGATCGATTTTGAAGGCGTCGGGTTGCAAACTGCTCGTCTGGCAATAGGCGGCCGATTTCAACAGCAGCCGGTGCATCGCCTTCATGCTCCAGCCCGAACGGATAAATTGGCCGGCCAGATAGTCCAACAGTTCCCCGTGCGACGGCTGCGCGCCGCTGGCGCCCAGGTTTTCCACCGTGGTGACCAGTCCAGCTCCGAAATGGTGTTGCCAAATTCGGTTTATTTGGACCCGTGCCAGCAGCGCCGCGGGGCGCGAAGTCGCTTGCGTCAGCCAGCGTGCCCACGCCAGCCTCGCGCCGGTTGATGGGGCGCCGGGAAATGGCTGCTTGACATCAAACGGCACGGGCGCGTCGGCCAATGCCGAAAGCGGTGTGGGCTGCACCTTTTCCTTGGGTGTCGCATAATTGCCGCGCTCCAGCAGAAACACGTCAGGAATCTTCTCCGAGCGATCGGTCACGCAGGCGATTTTACCCGGCTGTTCTCCCCGTTCGGCTTCCTTTGCTTTGACAGCCGCGGCCAGTTCCTTGCGTTTTTCTTGCAGTTGATCGGTGATTTTCTGGCCAATGTCTCCGCCATTGAATGCCGCAACGCTACGCTCGATGAGAACATTATCAACGACGAAACTTCGCCCACAGCAGTACTCGAAACCGAAACCGCCGTCGGGAAGATCCTCGGTTTTAAGCTGCAGCGTTTTGTCATCGGGCACCCCATCCACTAGGTGATCGAGCCGGAACTTGCCGTCGCCGACGTTCGTGATCCGCAGGCCGTAATTGTGCCCCCGCTCGTACTTGCCGTTGCCAAACTCGCCGGCGGTTTTGGAATCTGCGCCGGGATAGTCCACGTGCACGGCCGCGCCGCCAGCCGGGTTGCCGTCGATGAGCACGTTGCCGCCCGGCAGCGGACTGTTGTCGTTGAAGTCGTGCAGGGCAATGAAGTACGCAATGCGTTCGGCGGGCGTGCCCCCGGCCGATACCTTGTTATCGACCAGGTCGAACGAAAGCTGGATCCAATGGCCCTCCCCCTCGGGCGTCCAATCGAACGACTGCTTTGTCGAAATCCAGCGGTCCCCTGGCATGCCGCTTTCGAGAATTTGCAGGACGCCATTCTGGCGGAGCGCGCCGGGCGCTTGTGCGGAATCGAGTTGCACCGGTACGGCGCCGCCGGCCACGTCGTCGCCCGGCGCGGTATTGCTCCAGTTCTCCGCCAATCGCGGCCCGCTGTCTTCGAACTCATCGTGGAACAGGACGGTGCTCGGCGGGCGATTGGATCGGGCCCAGGCGGCGAAGCCGGCTTTGAGTTGGGCAATCTCCGCGGTGATTTTCTGGCTGTGCTGTTCCCATCGTTCGGCCTCGCCCGGCAGATTTGCGATCACAAACCGGTCGTTCGGTTTGAGCCAGCTTTGAATATTGAACGCCGGATAGAAGACCGCTTGCAATTGATAATAATCGCGCTGCGAAATGGACTCGAACTTGTGGTCGTGGCATTTAGCGCATTGCAGCGTGAGACCCAACAGCGATGAAGCCACGATTTGGGTCGTTGATTCCAGAGCGGCGTAGCGATCGGTGCGGACTTCGTCTAGGTTGCCGTCGCTTTCACCGGAGCCGTCTTGGCCGTTGCGCAAGTAATGGGTCGCTTCGAGCAGTGAGATCATTTCCCGCGTGGCCTCCCGGCCGGGTACAAAACCGGACAGCTCGTCGCCAGCGATCTGCTCCAGCACGAAGCGATCGAAAGGCTTGTCTTGGTTCAACGCGCGCACGACGTAGTCGCGATAGCGATAGGCCAACGGCCGGTCGCTATCGGCGTTGAAGTAGCCGTTCGAATCGGCGTAGCCGGCGGCATCGAGCCAGTATTTGCCCCACCGCTCGCCGTAATGAGGCGAAGCCAGAAAGCGCTCGACCATCCGCTCGTAGGCGTCCGCCCCCGAATCATCGAGAAACGTTTTTATTTCCTGGGGGGTCGGAGGCAGTCCCGTGAGATCGAAACTGACCCGACGAATCAAGGTCGCGCGGTCCGCCTCGGGATTGAAGGCGAGCCCTTGAGAGTCGAGTTGAGCCAACAGGAAACGGTCGACATTCGTGCGGGCGCCGTTTGGATTGCGGACTTCCGGGACGGTTGGTTCGATTAAGCGGGCGAAGGCCCAATGATCGCTGCCCGATTCCTGCGCCGTAATCGCTGTCGGCAGCCGCTTGGCGCCCGCGGCGATCCAACGTTGTAAAACGGCCCTCTCGTCGGCCGGCAACGGGTCGTCGGGCGGCATTTCGTCAGCCTCGACCCGATGCCACAGCAGGCTCGAATCGACTTCGCGCGGCACAACGACCTCGCCATTCTCTCCACCGCGCGCGATCGACAGCGGCGTGCTCAAATTGAGCTTGCCCTCGCGCTTGGCCGGTCCATGGCACTTGACGCAACGTGTTTTGAGCAAGGGCAAAACGTCGCGCGCCAACTCGGGATCGCCGGGACTCGAGTCGGCGCATACCGCCAGAGGGCATCCCAACGCGATCCAAACCGGCGCTAGCCACAAGACGCGCATCGCCACTCTCGCTGACGGCGGAATTGCCCGGTCGAAAACTCCTCCCCAGTATAACCAACCGTGGATGGGTTAGGGCAGTGGGAGCAATCGGCAAACCTGAGCAATCGGCCACGTCCGGGCAGCCGGCCCAGTTGGCGAATGAAGTGATTCGCTCGGAACCGCTTTTCACGGCATGGCCGTGGCCAACAGCGGAGAGCTCACTCGCAATGCTTTGCTCGGTAAACCGACCGGCATCAACAAGACCTCTGTCGGCTCGCCGCCTCGGTTGGGCAGGTTCTCGATGCACTGCCGCGTCGCGCGAGCTCCCAGGCCGGCATAAACCACAACCGAAAAGCGCGGATTGAGCGTATCGCTGCCCGCCGCCACCACCGCGCTATCGGGATGCGCATAAGTCTCGTTGCGAACTACGAACGAGCCGGCGCCAAAGCGAATGTTCAATCCGTCGGCCAATCGAGCCGTCAGCGAATTGGTACTCGGTCTGCCAAGCAAGAGGATGTGATGATTCATGAGGTCCTCGTCCGAGACGTCCTTGTCGGCTTTGATCGGCGGGCTGAAGTTGTTCGCCCGACGGGTAATCTTGCGCTGCAAGAGTTCCGCCGCTTCGCGCTCGACCTCGCGGTCGCCAAGGGTGCCATACACAATCAACGCGTGCTGAGGCTCGGCCTCGAACGAATCGATCGACCAGAAGTTCTCGGCGTCAGCACGTCGCTTGATTCCCTTGCCGGTCATCCATGGTTCGAACAGCGAAGCCAATGAATGGCCCGCCGCTTGTTCCAAATGCTGCTGGAATTGAGCGGTGCTGACCGGCTCGCCCGAATGGGCGCGGCCAAAATCGTCGAGGGCCTTATCGAAGGCTTGCGCGCCGAGATGCGAGCGCAAAGTGGCCAGCAGCATGGCTCCCTTGCCGGCCGCGATGGCGTACCACTCGCTGGCGTTCCACTCTTGACTCACTTCGTCCAGCGGCAGATCGCGTCCCAGGCGTCGCGTCGCGGCGAACCAGCGCGATTCGGGCGCAAAGCGGGCCACGTCCAGACGGTCTTGGGCGTCGCGATCCAGTGGCTTGCCGGCCGCTTTGCGCACGAGTGATTTCTCCAAGGCCACGATCTTTTCATAATCGGCGAACGCGGCGGCCAGCCAGATATCCGCGTCGCTCTGGCTCAACAACGTGCCCCGCCAGGCGTGCGGCAAGATTCTGGGCCGACCCTTCGGATCAAGCTCGTTGTGTTCATTCTTCGGGTCATTTTTCGGAAATGGAACCAGGTCAACCGCCTTGGCCAATTGAGTCGATGGATCCAAGGGGGCGTTCGCGTGGAGCAGAGTCCAATCGTTGCTCACCAGCGGTTTGATGTCGGGCAGTTTGCGCGTTTCCTCGGGGGTCGCATCCCATGTTCGGCCCAGCGGCGGACCAAACAAGGCCCAGCTCTTGAGATCTTTGGCCAGCGCCGTGGTCGTGAATTTGGCGTCGCACGAGCGAAACGCGGCCAGCGGCGCAGTGGTGAAGGCTTCAAACCCGAACGACGCGTCAATCTTGCCCCTGTGAAATTCGAATAGCTGCTGCCAAGCTACGTCCCGATCGTGCGGGTGGAAAATCAGATTGGCCGGTTTGGCCGACAGACTGGGTACGGTCTCCTTGCGGACTTCCAGGTCTTTGGTGTTGTTGCAGCCCCAATAAAATCCTTCGGTCCCGCCAGGAAACTCGCGCTTGCCGCTTCGCCACAATTTATGTTTGTGCGTGCCCAGCTCGAACATCGCCACTTCATTGGTCTTGACATCGCCCAACAACCATTCGTTCGAGTACAGCCCGTTGTTGGACGACAGTAAAATCTCAACCGCTTTGTCGATCGAATCGGCATATTGCATCACGCGGCGAATGCGCGACGCCAGCGGCAGCCCATCGGCGTGAAAGGCCGTCTGACTAATCGTGGTTTCATTGCACAGCAATCCGGCGTCGTTCAAATAGTAGTCCAGCCCGCTCATGATCCCGCCAGGATACGACTGAAACACGAGACGATGTCCCGCCTTGGGCTGGATATCGAGCCAGACATTGAAGTGTCTGACGGCATACAGGTGGAACATGGTAATGTGGCCGAAGACAATTTGGCCGTCGGTCGTGGCGGGGCCGGTCGCGGCGAAAGCGCTGCAATGATCGTCGCTGTCGTTTTGCAGTTGCCCGTCGGGCGGCTCGCGGAAGTCGATCCCTTCCAAGCCCGTGGCCGCGGCGTCGAGGCCGGCATCCAGAAACTCAACTTCGATATTCGAGTTCAGTACGACGATGTCCAACAAGTCGACGGTGCGGCCATCAAACTTGGCTCCCGCCGCGGCGGCGCCGTCGGCGATGCCTTTCATTTCGTGCAAATATTCGTTTTCATAGCGCCTGAGAAAAAGCGCGTTGACGAGCGTGCGCAGGTCGCGCCACCCCTCGGCGGGCGACTTCGGGCTGCGCAAAGTGGCCAGAGAGTGAATGTGGTCCGCGATTTCGGCGGCCAGCAGCTTGCCGTGCTGATAGCCACGATCGTACGGCTCGCCTTCGATATGCAGCACGATCCAGCCCGATTGCGGGTAGCGATAGCCAGGGCCTTCGCGCGTCACGGACACCGGATCAGGAGCGTAGTCGGAGGTCGGCGTGGCAGGATATTTCGTGGGCAATGGGGTCGCGGCGTGGACAATTGAAGCGGCGAGCGCAATCACTGAGCCAGCGCCTAATTGGACCAAAGCGTTTGAGACGAACATCGGAACCTCCAGGTCGGCTCAAAGAAAGGAATCACATTAAGCTTAGCTCCTGGCCCGGCGATGACAATGGTCCAAGCTGGCTGGTGGCTTGCATTTGCGGCATGAATGCGGTAGCCTGGGCAGGGATCGGAAGTCGTCGATGCATTGCCAAGTATCGGAACTCCGCTTGGTTGCAAATGAAAATGAAGGCGTTTCGATCGAGCCAGCTCATGGTGCTCAGTGCGCGGTCGCCGGTGGGACAGCTTGCGAGCCTGGCAATGGGGCTGTTGGCTCTGGTGTCGTCCGGTTCGCCCATCGGGGCGGCCTCGCCTGACGGTGGCCTCTCTTCACTTCCCGCCACCGTTAAATTGAAAGTCGAGCCCTCGGAAGTCATCCTTCGTGGCGCCAGCCGTCAGCAGCAGCTTCAAATCACCGCCGTGCTCGCTGGTGGGGACGTCCGCGACGTCACCCACGTTGCCCAACTGTCCGTGAGCAGTCCGCAGCTTGCCCGGCTCGATCGGGCGACTGTGTTTGGCGTCTCTGACGGCGACGGTTATCTGGATGTGCAACTGGGCGGAAGCCAGCTTCGTGTGCCCTTGATTGTGCGTGATTTTGCCTCTTATCCCGCAGTGCACTTTGCCAACGACGTGGTTCCGGTGTTCTCGAAGCTCGGCTGCAACGGCGGCGGCTGTCATGGCAAAGCCTCCGGCCAGAACGGTTTTAAGCTGTCCGTGTTCGGATTTGATCCGGAGGCCGACTACACGGCGCTCGTAAAAGAAGCCCGTGGACGCAGAATCTTTCCCGCCAGTCCGACCGATAGCCTGCTGATTGCCAAGCCATCGGGCCGCATTCCGCACGGCGGAGGCCAGCGGCTCGAGCCGGACTCGAACGACTACGTGTTGCTCGTGGAATGGATTAAACAGGGCATGCCGGCAGGACAATCCGACGCGCCCCATGCGATCGAAATTCGGCTGAGCCCAAGGGAACGAGTGCTTTGCTTTGGCGGCCAACAGCAGATTTTGGCGACCGCGATCTACACCGACGGAAGCCGGCGCGATGTGACTGCCGCGGCGGGCTATGCAAGCAACGCGGCGCTGGTGGCCGAAGTGGATGCGCGGGGATTGGTGCGCGTGGGGCAGGTTCCGGGGCAGGCCGCGATCACCGTTAACTATCTGGGGCACGTGGCAGCCGTGGAAATTCAGGTTCCACGGCCGGGTGCGCCCCAGCCTTATCCAAAACAGCCGGTCAACAACCAGATTGACCAACTTGTTTGGACCAGGCTCGAGAAAATGGGCATCGTGCCCTCCGAGCTGGTCGATGACGCCACGTTTTTGCGACGGGCCTACTTGGACGCCATCGGCACCTTGCCGACGCCGGACGAGGTGCGGCGATTTCTTACCGATGATCGCGCGGACCGGCGCGATCGCTGGATCGACACGTTGCTGGATCGTCGCGAATACGCGGATTATTGGGCGCTCAAGTGGTCCGACATTCTACTGGTCGACCGCAATCGATTGGCCGACCGCGGCGCGTACGAACTGCACCAATGGCTGCGCGAGCAATTTGCCACGAATCGGCACTACGACGAATGGGTCCGCGAGCTGATCACGGCGGGCGGCAATTCGGCCATTAGTGGCCCGGTGAATTTCTATCGGGCCGTCGACACCGCGGACGCAGCCGCTCGCACGCTGAGCCAGGCATTTTTGGGCGTTCGCGTCGAATGCGCCCAGTGCCATCACCACCCGTTCGAAAAATGGTCGCAAGATGATTTTTATGGATTGGCCGGTTTTTTTAACGGCCTGGAACGCAGGCAGATCACGCCCGATCGTACGTTGGTATTTCACGCGGGCTATCGTGAAACGCGAGTTCCACTTTCCAACCGGCTCGTCGCGACTCGACCCTTGGACGGGTCCGCACCAGTTGATTTGAGTCAAGGCGATCCACGCGTGAAACTGGCCGCGTGGATGACCGATCCGGCCAATCCGTGGTTTGCGCGCCTGGCATGCAACCGCTTGTGGAAACAGTTCTTCGCGCGCGGACTGGTCGAGCCTGAAGATGATCTGCGATCCACCAATCCAGCCACCAACGAACCGCTGCTGCAGTTTCTCGCCGGCCAGTTGGTTCAAAAGCATTACGACCTGAAGGCGCTAATGCGTCTCGTGCTCAAGTCGCGAGTCTACCAGCTTTCGAGTACGCCCAACGCGACCAATGCCGACGACGAGCAAAACTTTTCGCACCATTACGTGCGGCGTTTGCCGGCTGAAGTCATGCTCGATGCGATTAGCGCGGCGACGCTCGTCGACGAGAAGTTTCCCGGCCGTCCGCCCGGCACGCGGGCGATCGAACTATGGGATAATCGCTTGCCGTCGTACTTCTTGGAGATTTTTGGCCGCCCGGAGCGAAATTCTCCTTGCGAATGCGGCCGGTCAAGCGAACCAACCATGGCCCAGGCCCTGCACTTGATGAACGCTCCCGAGGTCGAAGCCAAAGTGGCGAGCAGCCGCGGGCGAGTCGCTCAACTCGTCAAAAAGGCCGCGACCCGATCGGAAATCATCGATGAGTTATGCCTGGCGGCACTGGGGCGCGCTGCCGGCGACAAGGAACGCCAGGTCGCCGAACGGTTGTTTGCCACTGCCCCGCCCCAAGCCGCGGCCGAAGATCTTTTATGGACCCTGCTGAACTGCTATGACTTCTTATTCATTCAATAACCCGCTCCAGGAGGCTTGCATGTCCGCAAACTGGCAAAACCAACTGAATCGGCGGGCCCTGCTGCGCCTGGGGACTTTGGCGGGATTGAGCCTGCCGCAAATTCTGCGGCTGGAGCATGTTCAGGCCGCCGGAAGCAAACCCAAAAAAGACGTCAACTGCATCTTCATTTTTCTGATCGGCGGAATGTCGCACCACGATCTGTGGGACCCCAAGCCGGAGGCGCCCGAGGAAATTCGCGGGGATTTTCGGCCTATCGCCACGCGCGTGCCGGGGATGCGGGTGACGAACCTGCTGCCGAAGATCGCCGGAGTCACCGACAAGCTGGCCATCCTGCGAGGCATGACGCATGCGGACCCCGAACATACCAAGGGAT
>JACQFF010000083.1 GCA_016200205.1 Planctomycetia bacterium | reverse complement strand
CAAGACTATTCATAATTCCCCCCGGGCTGTCCTTTCGGCAACCCTCGGTGCCCCACGACCCTGGCGGCCTTATCTCGCGCAAGGTAAACTTCATACTGGAGCCGAACATGACCAACATCACGATTTCCATTTCCGAAGACAGGATGAAGCAACTGCGCGAGAAAGCCATCCGCTTTCAGGTTGCGCCGGAAGATCTATTGCGCGTCGGCCTCGAAGACGTGCTCGCGCGCCCGGAAGAGGATTTGCGGCAAGCCTTGGAGTATGTGCTCGGCAAGAATGTCGAGCTTTATCAGCGGCTCGCCTAGATGCGGTATCTTGCCGAGGGCTCAATTTGCCGGCTGGCCATGTGCAGGCAAAAACTTCAGCACTTCCAGCACCGTCACCGGCACGAGCGACAGCAGAATAATCACAATCCACTGTTCACCCGTGACGGCCACCGTTTCGAACACCGCGCGGCCCGCGGGCAACATCACGGTGCCCAACTGTAACAGCCCGGAAAGTAGGATCGCGGTTAACATGCTACTGTTCGAAAAAACGCCCAACTGCGGGAACGTCAACCGTTCGCTGCGGCAGCCGAAGGCGAAGAACATCTGGCTGTAGCAAGCGATGCAAAACGCCACGGTTCGCGCGCTCTGGGCACTGGCGTTCTCGTGCCACAATACATAAGTGAATCCCAAGGCCATGCTCAAGGCGAACAGCACGCCATAGGCTCCAATGCGCAACCCGCGCGCCAGCGTAATCACCGGTTCGCGTGGCGGGCGCGGCGGGCGAGACATGATTCTCGCGTCCGGCCGCTCCATGCCCAGCGTCAAGGCCGGCAATCCATCGGTGATTAGATTGATCCATAACAACTGAATGGGCACAAGCGGCGTCGGCCAGCCGGCCAAGGCGGCGACAAACATGAACAGCACTTCGCCGGCATTGCACGATAGCAGGAAGTGCACGACTTTCTGGATGTTATCGAAAATGCCGCGCCCCTCTTCGACGGCGTTGACGATGGAAGCAAAGTTGTCATCGGTCAACACCATGTCGGAGGCGGCTTTGGTCACGTCGGTGCCGCTCGTGCCCATCGCGATGCCGATATCGGCTGCCGAAACGGCCGGCGCATCGTTCACGCCATCGCCGGTCATGGCCACCACTTCGCCGCGGCGCTTGAGCGCATGCACGACGCGCTGCTTATGCTCGGCAGTCACGCGCGCGTACACGGAAATCCGATCGGCTTGCGAGGCTAAAACCTCGTCGCTCATGCCATCCAATTCGCGTCCGGTTACGACCAGGCCGTCGCCGATCTCAAGCTCACGCGCGATCGCGGCGGCCGTGGCCGGATGGTCGCCGGTGATCATGATCGGACGAATGCCGGCCTGTCCGCAGCGGCGCACCGCCTCCTTGGCCTCTTCGCGGGGCGGATCGAGCATGCCAACCAAGGCCACGAACGTCAGCTCGGATTCGTGATACACCCCGCGGTATGCCGGCGGGTACGACCGCCTGGCCAACGCGAGCACGCGCATGGCGCGGCTGGCCAGTTCCGTGCCCAGCCGCAGCAGTTCTTCCCGCCGCTCGGACGTCAGGGGTCGAGTTTGCCCCTCGATTTGTTCGTGCGACGAGCGGGCCAAAATGACCTCGGGCGCGCCTTTGGTCAACATCGATTGTGCGTGGCACTCGTCGACGATGATCGACATCGCCTTGCGATCGGAATCAAACGGAATCTCGCGCAGCACGCCTTGCGGCGGAGGGGGAAAATCGAGCCCTGCTTTCAGCGCCGCGACGATCAGCGCCCCTTCGGTCGGATCGCCAACGACGCGCCACTGCTCGCTGCCATCATCGGGCGGATGCAATTGCGCGGTCGTGCAACGCCCGGCGATGGTGAGCGCCTGGATCAGATCGATTTCGTCGCGCGGCTGCTCGACGGGTTGAAACGAGGACGCGTCCGGTGGCCGTTCCGCGGCCAGCGATTTCAAGAACTGTCCGCGCGGATCAAAGCCGGCGCCGGTCACTCGATAGCGCCGGAGGGAAGTGACGATTTCGCGAACGGTCATCTCATTGCGCGTCAGCGTGCCGGTTTTGTCGGAGCAAATCACGGTGACCGAGCCAAGCGTTTCGACGCTGGGCAATTTGCGCACCAGCGCATGACGCTTGATCATCCTTTCCAAACCCAACGCCAGAGCCAGCGTGACGACGGCGGGCAGACCCTCGGGAACCGCGGCTACCGCCAGGCTCACCGAGAGCAGAAAAACGGCAATCCAGTCGCCGCCGCGCCAGATTTGCAACAAAAAGATAATCGCCACGAGCACCAGGCAAACCGCCATCAGCACTTTGCCTAGTTCATCGAGGCGCCGTTCCAGCGGCGTCGGTTCGCTCTGCTGCCGCTCGAGCAATCCGGCGATACGCCCCAGCTCGGTCCGCATTCCGGTAGCCACGACGATTGCGCTGGCTTTGCCGGCGGTGGTGATCGTGCCCAGGTAGACCATGTTGTTGCGCTCGGCCAGCGGTGTATTCTCCTCGAGCAGCGCTTGAGCGTCTTTCTCGACGACGTTCGATTCACCGGTCAGCGCGGATTCTTGGACGCTCAAACTCGCGGCGTCCAGCAGTCGCGCATCTACCGGAATGTGGTCGCCGGCCTCGATGCGGATGCGATCTCCGGGGACTAAGTCCTTGGCGGGGATCGCTTGCAGGCCGCCGTCGCGAAAAACGTGGGCCAATGGAGCGGACATCTTTTGGAGCGCGTCGAGCGCGCGGCGCGATTTGTCCTCTTGCAGAAAGCCGAGGACCCCATTGAGCAGCACGATCGCCATGATCGCCAGGGAATCCGTCCATTCGCCCATCGCCCCGGAAATCAGGGCGGCGACAACGAGCAGCCAAACGACGGCCGCGCGAAACTGGCCCAAGAACAGTTTCCAGTGGGCAGGCGGCGGTGCCTGGGCCAATTCGTTCGACCCGAATTGGCCGCGGCGCAGGACGGCTTCTCGGTCGGTTAGTCCCGCCGGACCCGATCCGAGTAGCTCGGCGATTTGCTCTAGGTTGACGGCGTGGAAGAATCGACCGAGACCAGCCAGTTTCGCGTCAGCGGTCGGGTTCGCGGCCAAACCGAGCGGCTCCGATCGATTGCCAGGCGAATGCTTATCGAAGGCCGACTCTAGCATCGCTATCGATTACCTACCGAGGCCTGGAGTGCCAATGCCGCAGGGGCGACCAGCGGAAGCCCCGGGACTCTCGCTTCAAAGACCTGAATCGCCCGACATTGACATTCCCTGGATCAATAATTACGGAGTACCCCAATTGTTCTCGTCGGGGCGCGTCGATTCAATTGAGGCAGGTATTTTGACCGCTCTTGCGATAGACTGACAATGTCACTTGTGGTTTTGATTGTGTTGGCTCAACCAACCGCGACTCAAGGTTTTCGGCCATGAATCCGCATCAAGATGCGTCCACTGCTGGGGCTCGCCCGTCGGAAATCGTTGATTTGTCTCGCTTGCTGGCTTTTCTGGAAATCGACGAAACGGACCGACAGCGTCTGCGCGAATTGGCCCCCTTGATGAAATCCAGCGCGGTGGCGTTTGTCGAATCCTTTTATCGACACTTGTTTTCATTCGAAGAGACGGCAAAATTCCTGAAAGATCCCGCTTTGGTAACCAGGCTCAAGGAGTCGCAACTATCGCATTTGGAGTCAATGCTGGAAGCCGAGTGGAACGATGCCTATACGGCCCGGCGTTATCGGGCGGGCGACGTGCACGCGCAAGTGGGCATCAGTCCTCAAATTTTCCTAGGAGCCTATAACCAATATTTGCAGTTTTACATGCGGCAGTTGGCTGCGCAGTTCGATGCTCCGGTGCGGGAGTATGCCGAGCAGGTGATTTCGTTGCAGAAAGTCGTGTTCTTGGACATTGGCTTGACACTGGAAGCCTATTTTACGCAAGCGACGCACAACTTGCGGCGAGCTTTGGATCTGGTGTACCAGGCCAACGCCGAGTTGCGGCAATTTGCCCAACTGACCTCGCACGATCTGAAAACCCCGTTGGCCACGATGGCCAATTTGTGCGATGAGGCGTTGGACGAATTTGGCAAGGAGATGCCCGCCGAAGCGGTCAAGCTGATCGATTCGGCCCGCGGCCGTGCCTTTCGCATGAGCAATACGATCGACGAGCTGCTCAGCGCTACCATCTCTCTGTCTTTGCACTCGGAAGATGACGCGGAGGAAATCTCGAGCGAACAAGCCCTGGCCGAGGCCATCGATCAGGTCCGGCCGCTGTTGGATCAGAAGTCGATCGAACTGACCATCGCCGCGGGTCTGCCGCGAGTACTGGGAGACCGCGTGCGGATCCGCGAAGTGTTTTACAATTTGCTCTCGAACGCCATCAAATTCAGCGATAAGCGTAAAGGGCGGATCAAGATCGGCTACACGTTGCGCGATGGCGAATGCATCTTTTCATTTGCCGACAACGGAACCGGCATTCCGGCCGAGGAGTTGGCGCGCGTCTTCGTTCCGTTTCGCCGACTGCCGGCACACCGCGAGATTCCAGGCTCGGGCTTGGGATTGTACTTCGCCAAGAACATGATCGAACAGCAAAACGGACGCATCTGGGTCGAGTCGGAACTGGGCACCGGCAGTTGCTTCTACGTCTTGTTGAAGCGAGTCGATCCGAAACTCTGAACGTCCACGGTCAACCCATGACCAAGACGGCCAGGACCGTGACGATGATTAGCACTAATCCCGTGGCGATCAATGAGGCCAGCACCGTCGCAACGCTCGTGCCCGCCAGCAAGTCGTCTTCGATCATTCTGTTTTGCTGATCGGCGCTGAACGAATCCCAGACGGTGTGCTTACAATGGTCCAGGTACCAGGAGAGTTTTTCCAGGTTGTTCTGGCCAACTGGATTTGCCGTGGCCATCGCGATTTCTCCTTTGTCTCAGTTATCAATCGAACGGTCGAAGTCCCCCGGCTGCTATGAAAATCCATCAACTGCATTCCGCGTGCCGAGGCCTTTTGGGGCTCGGCCCTCCAGTCGCGAGTCGGGAAGTAACCCAATGGCGGCATTGAGTTTGAAGATCCCGCGGCAGCGCGTCGCACGGCTTGCGGTTGAGTCATCAGACTGTGCCAGGTCTGCACACCCATGAGAGCAAGTGTGCTGAGCATACACGCGCAAGCTCAGCCGGGTGGGCCAAAAGGTTCCCGCCCTTCTCGGAGAACCTTAAGTTAGGTCCGCGGCACGCTCGCCGAGTGCGTGTCGCTGCCGTCGGCGTCGGCGGTTTCCGGAAGGTGGATGTCGTACTTGTCCAGCAAGCGATAAAGGCTGCGCCGATTGACGCCCAAGGCCCGGGCCGTCCGCGCTTTATTGCCGCGCTCGCGCGCGAGGACTTCCATAATATGAGCGCGCTGAATATCGGCCAGTTGATCGCCATCGATCGCGGGCGTCTCCGGCTTCGACTTGACTCTGCCGGCCGCGACGATCTCGCGCGGCAGATCATCCCCTCGGATGCAGTGGTCGTCCGCCATGATCTGCGCCCGCTCCAGCGCGTTCATCAACTGGCGAACATTGCCGGGCCAGCGATAAGCTTCCAAGGCTTTTAGAGCCGCCGGATCAATCGTCCACTCGTCGCCCAAGAGGCGCTCGATCAAGAGCGGAATATCGCCGTGCCGCTCGCGCAGCGGCGGCAATTGCAGCGACATGACGTTGATGCGGTAGTAAAGATCCTCGCGGAACCGCCCCTCGGCGACATCCCGTTCCAGGTCGCGATTCGTGGCGGCCAGCAAGCGTACGTCGACGCGTCGTTCCTTCAGCGAACCGACCCGCCGCATCGAACCGTCTTCCAACACGCGCAGCAGCTTGGCTTGCAGCGAACCGGCCAATTCGCCAATCTCATCAATGAAGAGCGTGCCGCCATCGGCTACTTCGAACAGCCCCTGCTTGGTGGCAATAGCCCCCGTGAAAGCCCCTTTTTCGTGGCCGAACAGTTCGCTTTCCAACAAGGTCTCCGGCAGCGCGGCGCAATTGATGACGACCAGGGGCTTGTCGGCCCGAGTGCTCGCCCGCTGCAGCGCCTTGGCCACCAGCTCCTTGCCCGTGCCGCTTTCTCCCTGAATCAAGATCGATTTTTCCGTGGGCCCGGCGCGCTCGATCAGTCGGAATACTTCCTGCATCGCCTGCGATTTGCCGATGATCTCCGGCGGCGATTGCGTGCGGTTCAAGACGGCTTTGAGCTGCACGTTTTCTTTGCGCAATTGCCGCCGCTCGTATGCTTTTTCAATCAGGGCTTCCAATTCGGCCAGCGGAAAGGGCTTGGTCAGGAAATCGTAGGCCCCAAGCTTCATGGCTTGGACGGCCGTCTCGATCGTGCCTTGCCCGGTCAGTAGAATCACTTCGCATTCGGGGTGCGTCAGTTTGAGCCGCTCGAGCACCTGGATGCCGGAGAGCCCGGGCATGACCATATCGAGAATCACGACATCGAACTGGCGCAAATCGGCCAACTGCAAGGCTTGCTCGCCATGCGCGGCTTCCTGAATTTGAAAGCCTCGTCGCATGAAACGCCGCGCTACCGATTCGCGGAAATCGGGGTCATCGTCCACCAGCAGCAGGTCTATTTTTTTGGGATCGTACATCGAAACCACTCAGCCTCGAGATTGGGTTTTCCATAGCACTCCAGCAAGGCTCGTGCCGGACGGAAATCAACGCGAATTGCCGGTCTAAAGCCACGAATATCGCGGGTAGGAAACATTTGTCGCGCATGACGTGTGCTGATTGGCCTTGAAAGTGTGCTAAACTGCACACTCCTAATATAGCTTCAGGCAGCCGGAAACCACTCGTTTTGCCGACCGGCAAGCCCGGATTTTCACATGTGAATTGGACACCTGGACACGTTCGGGCGGCAGAACGGCAGCACTCGTTCGTGCCCCGTCGGGCGCAATTGGTTCTTTTGGCACCGTGTTTGCTTACTTTGAGTTACCAAGGGATCGACCAACCATTGCGCTGCGGGGCCCTTAGGGTTAATTGACAGCATGCATTTTGCAGGAAAGGGCCGAGCCATGAACTACAAGAAGATTTTGTTTGCGACCGATTTTTCACCGGCTAGTGAAGGGGCTTTGCAATACGCCACTTCGCTGGCGCGCGATTCGGGAGCCCTGCTCCTGATTTCGCACGTGGAAGAGTTGCCGCTGCCGTATGCGGGCGGCGAGATGTATCTGGCTCAGCCGGAGTATCCCAATCCCGAAATCCGCCGCATGCTCGAGGCCGTGGTGCCGACCGACAAGAGCGTTCGTTACGATCACCGGCTCGTACTGGGCACGGCCGCCGAAGACATCGTGAAACTGGCGGAAGAGGAAGGCGTGGACCTGATCGTGATGGGTACCCACGGCCGCACCGGTTTGAAGCGCGTGTTGATGGGCAGCGTCGCCGAAGCCGTCATGCGCCACGCCAGTTGCCCGGTCTTGACGCTCAAGCAGGCCAACAAGGCTCCGGCCATGACCAAGTGAAACGCCGATCGGCTGCCCGGTGGATTTTTGTTTCCGTTTAACCCGAGGCGATACCGGTGCGCGCTTTTGCGCGGCAAAGGAGACCAACAATGAAACGATGGATTACAATCGGCTTGATCGGTTTGGCAAGCATCTCGTGGCTGGTTCCGGGCGGATACGGCGAGGCGCGCGAAGAATTGCAAGACTTCATGCACGTCAAACTGAAGCATTCTCAAAAAGTGCTCGAAGGTTTAGTGCTCGAGAACTTTGACATGATCGCCAAACATTCGCAGGAAATGAGCCTGCTCACGTTGGCCGAGACCTGGCAAGTCCTCCAAACGCCGCAGTACGTGGAATTCAGCCAAAAATTCCGCAATGCGGCCGACACGCTGACCGACATGGCCAAGAAGAGGAACCTGGAACGGGCCACGGCGGCTTATAACCAGGTGACGGTCAAATGCGTCGAGTGCCACAAGTACGTCCGCGACGTGCGGATGGCCGGGCTTGCGAAATGAGCGCCGCGACGCGAAGATTCTGTCGGGGAGATTCTTTTCATGAGAGTGCTCATTGCCGTCGATGGCTCGTCAGGCTCGTTTCTAGCAGTCAGTCAGGTCGGCGGATTGCTGACCGCCGGAAAAGATGAAGTGGCGGTCTATTGCTCGCCGCCGGAGTTTCGCCTGCGCGAGCGTTCGGTCAGTGCCGACGTGGTTTTACGAGCCCGCCAGGCGCTGGCCGATTCGATTTTCGAGGAAGCTCGCAAGAAATTGCCCCCCGCGCTGCAAGAGGGCATGCAGAAGATTCTGGGCATCCAAGATCCGCGGCATGGAATCGTGACGGCGGCGGAACAATGGCCGTCCGATCTCGTGGCCGTTGGGGCCCGCGGCCTGGGCACCTTCGAGCGGCTGCTGTTGGGCAGCGTGTCGCGCGCCGTGGTGCACGCCGCAAAGATTCCGGTGTTCGTGGCCCGACGGGAAAAACCAGTCGTTTCGCCCCATGGCCCGCGAGTCTTATTGGCCTGCGAAAGTTCCACGCTGTGCCGGCCAGCGGCCGCATTGTTGAGCAAATTCTCTTGGCCCGAGGCCACCCAATTCTGCGCATTGACGGTTCTTTCGTCCATGTTCAGCGGTCGCGTCCCCGAGTGGCTTGAGCAGCAAGCCCGCAGCCCGGAAATCGAGCAAATGGTCCAGGCCTGGGCCCGCGAACACGAGGAAGAAGTGCGGGCGAATTTGGCCCAAATGCAAGACTTTGTCCAGCACTTGCCGCCGCCGTTGGCAGCCTGCCGTCCCTTGGTCGCCGAGGGAGAACCCGCCACGGAAATCCTGGCGGCAATTTCCCGCGAGCGGATCGAACTGGTCGTGATCGGCGTCCACCGCAAGCGATTGCTGGCGAGCGCCATCCTCGGCAGCACCTCCGAAGCGGTCCTCAATCACGCCACATGCTCCGTGCTTGTGGTGCCGCATCAAGAAGCGCCCTGAGCGAGCCGCTTCAATCCAGGCTGTTGCGGCAATCCGTTGCCGCCAAAGCGATCGATTCGCCGCTGACTTCGACAAGGTTGCGCACGACGCCGGCCCAGTTGAGCTGGAGCACGGCAGCCTGGGCAAGCTGCTTCAAATAGAAGCTCGACACTGTTCCCGAAATCTCGACCACGCCGTCGGCGACTCTACAATTCAACTGGCGGAGCGGGATATATTTGCTCGCCGCCAAGGCCGCGCTGGCGGCGGCATGAATCTGCCGATCGCAACTCGCGGCGGGCTCGCTATAAACTAGCTGGTGGTCTCCCGACAGGCGGGCGCTAGCAATCATCGTTCGATCCTGAGGTCTCTCGCAGGATGAGGGTTGCGGTTTAATTCCAGCGAATTTCATGCCATTGTCGATTTCGGACCTAAACCCAAGTTTTTGCATTCCATTTGCTTAGTCGATGTGCGAGTGTAGCACAGAGGTTGTGCTGTGCGGCTCATGTGGCGCGCCCATAATCGACGTTCCCCAGGGGAGCGGCGCCAAGACGGCCGATGTGATAGTCAGCCCGACATTCTCGATTTGCACAAACTTCCTTTGCGACAGGCCCGTTATGCTGGCGATGGTTCTCGATAGGCCCGCCACGCCGTTGCGCGCGGCCGAAATTGCGGTCCCCTCGTTGGGACCCGAGCAGATTCTGATCCGTGTACGTGCCTGCGGCGTCTGCCGCACCGATTTGCACGTCGTCGATGGGGAGTTGCCGGAATCGAAGCTGCCACTGGTCCCGGGCCACGAAATCATCGGGACGGTAGTCGAGCGGGGGGAGCAGGCACTACGTTTCGCCGTCGGCGATCGCGTCGGCGTACCCTGGCTGGGGAGCACTTGTGGAATTTGCCCCTACTGCCGTTCGGGCCGCGAAAATCTGTGCGATAGCCCGCAATTCACCGGCTACACAGTCAACGGCGGCTACGCCGAGTTCGCAGCCGCCCACGAACGCTACTGCTTCGCCATTCCCAGCGTCTACAGCGATGTCGACGCCGCGCCGCTGATGTGTGCCGGATTGATTGGCTACCGTTCGCTGGTGCTGGTAGGTGATGCCGAGCGGTTGGGCATTTACGGCTTTGGGGCCGCGGCTCACCTGATTGCCCAAATTGCCACGTTTCAAGGACGGAAACTTTTCGCCTTCACCCGGCCAGCAGACCAGGAGGGCCAAGACTTTGCCCGTCAGCTCGGCGCCGTCTGGGCCGGCGACTCCACCAGCCTGCCCCCGGAGCCGCTCGACGCGGCGATCATCTATGCGCCGGTCGGCCCGCTCGTGCCGGCAGCCCTGGCGGCAGTGGCTAAGGGCGGAACAGTGGTTTCGGCGGGCATCCACATGAGTGACATTCCAAGTTTCCCCTATCGCCTCCTGTGGGGCGAACGCGTGTTGCGCTCGGTCGCCAATCTGACTCGCCGCGACGGCGAAGAGTTCTTGGCCCTAGCGCCGCGGGTCCCCGTTCGCGTCGAGGCGCAAGTCTATCCGCTGCGGCAAGCCAATGAGGCACTCGACGACTTGCGGGCCGGCCGCGTGACGGGAGCGGCGGTATTGGTCCCCAATTAGGGGCTTCATATTTTGAGTGGCCCGGACGCGTTTCGTCCGGGTGGCGATGCGACAAGAGGTTGATGCCCCGCTTGTGATTGCCTCTCGTGCCTTCGGCACCCCGACAACAAGTTGTCACTCGTCACCCGCGACAATGCCAAAAACTCGTCGTCCTTGATATTAACTCAGTTTTAACTGTACCCCTTCAACGAGCCAATCGCGACGTTATCGAAGGCCACTCTCGGCAAACTGACCTAGTCCGCTGTAAAATCGATCATCGCCTGCGCGACGGCTGAACCGGCCACCACCAACACCAGCGCCAATTGCGTCGCGGCAAGAGGCAGCCCGCGGAACTGCCAGGCCAGCAGGAGCGCCAACCAGCTCATCAGGGGCGCCGCGAGCAACATCAGGGCATTCTCCGGTCGCAACTCGGCATACGAGTAGCCCGAGAGCAGCAGCCCACCGAATAAGACGCCAAACACCACGATCACGCCCCGGCCGAGGGCGGCGGGTCCCAATGCGTAGTTGACGAGCGACCCCGCGAACTGCGTTGCCGCCAGCACTCCGCCGATCTGCCCGAGTCGCTGGCTGCCCGATAGCAGAAGCACCAAGGCGGCCGGCGCCGCGGCGCAAAACAGGATCGCGCTCAATTGTGCCGCGGACACCCGAGCAGCCAATCCATCCATCGCCGCGATCCAGCCAACCAGAAGCATCGTGGCCGTGGCGAATAGCACCGCCTGGCGAGAATCGTAATTATTCCCATTCAACAGCGGCCACGACAACAACAGCATCGACGCCGGCGCGCTAGCGGCGATCGAGACAACTCGGACTTGCAGCGGAACGCGCCCGAGCGAATCCAATAGCCCCAGCAGCACCAACCCAGGCGTGAGCAAAAACAGCCATTCGATCGCGTCCAGCGGCGGAAACGCGGGTAGGCCGAACAGCGCCCAATACCCGCCTGCGAACCCGACACCGAGGGCCAAGGGCCCGGCCCACGATCGACTGTCTCGCGCGCCGTGTCGATGCCGTAAAGCAAACCAACCGACCGCCAACGTTCCCGCCGTCAAGACGATGGGCAGTTCCACGCCGGCCAGAAGGTCGCGCAACAGGAACATGGCTCTGGTGGTGGCCTCGGAGAATGGTCGACGGGCCCTATTGCGCGGCGCACTCCAAACTGACGATCAACACGACATCATCCGACAATCCTTCGAGCAGATACTTCATGCCGAAGTCGCTGCGCTTGATCGAGAAGGTGGTCGCATATCCCGCCACGGCGACACCTTGCTGATTCTTGCTCGTGCCGGTGCGTTCCAAGAGCACCTTCACCGGCCGGTCGAAGCCGTGCAGGCTCAGCGTTCCGTCGACGTCGTACTTGGTGTCGCCCAGGCGAGCAATTCGTTTGCTTTTGAAGGAAATGGTCGGAAACTGTTTGGCGCTGAAGAAATCGGGGCTCTTCAAATGCTGGTCGCGTTTGGCGTTCGCCGTGTCGAGGCTTTCGGTTTTGACGTGCATCTCCAGTGAGGGCGCCTTGTCGTCCAGATTCAGTCTGCCCACAATCTCATTAAACCGTCCCCAAGAAAAACTGGTTTCCATGTGTTTGATGCGGAACAGCACCGTCGAATGCACCGGGTCGACCGCATAACTTTCGGAAAAAGCTCGAGACGCGCCGATCGTCATGAACCCAATCAAGCCGAGACAAATAGCCAGGATGCGAAACGGATGGTGAGGTTTTTTCATCACGGATTCCTTCTCGATAGATACAGACCGCAATCCCAATTAGCGACAAGGGGCCGAGACCCTGCCGCTCGAACGTCAGCTGCAAGTCCCAATTATGCGCCCGCGTGCGCGATCTGACGAGATCAAATCGCGAGCAAACAATTGCGAGCCACTCATCCCAGGCAAAGTTGACGCGGGATGCGACCTGAAGCGTCCACCTCAAATCCCGACCGGCTCGATTCCCGCCGGCTCGCGCGTCTGATCGGTGATGATCTTCCAAGTCGCGCCCATTTCACGCATAGCGCGAAAATCTTGCGCGGGATAGCTGAAAGTCAACTGCGGCGTCTCGATTGGCTTGCCCCCCGCCAGCCGCGAATCCATCGCGGCGTCGAGAATGCCGCTGGTCAAGAGCGTTCGCTCGACGGGATAAGGCGGTTTGCCTTCGCGAAAATGCGTTTGGATGGCGTGGGCCAGGGCTCTGAACAGATTGCGATTGCTCCAGGGGCCGACGTAAAAACTCGTCGCGCGAGGCTTCGTTTCGCCGGCAACCTGGCAGGCGAAATCCCAGCGGATGCCCTGGTTGCCCACTTTCATTGCCACGCCGCGCAGTCCATCGCGATACTGTACGACGATTCCATGGATCACAACCGGCTCGCGCGTGCTTGCTTTGCCGCGCGACTGGATGAGCCTGGTCAATTCGTGGTCCCGCCCGATTTCGGCGGTCATGGCGGCCGCGGCCAGGTCGGCTGACCATAGCCCCGCTTCCGCCGCCTTCCACAGCGGTTCCCCTTCCAGGAATTGCACCTGCCGCACGCCCGACTCGCCGCCGGCGCGGTCTTCGATCATCGACTCCAGAACCTCCAGCGCGTGAAAATCGTACCCTTCCAGTCCCCCGCCATGGATCGACACGGCTTGGGTAATTTTTACGCCCTCGGGCAATTCCAAGGGCGGCCGACGCTCTGCCAAGGGCACCGAACTGCCGGCCATCAACGGAATTTTCAACTCGCGCGCCGTGTCGACCATCTCCTTGGCCCAGTCCCAGCGGAACGAAAGGTGTTTATCGCAAAAAATCGGCACCACGCGGCCGCCGCGCTTATAGACGGCCACGATAGAATCGAAGAATTGCTTGCGCGGATATTCGACTTGAGCTTTGGCGTTAGTCGGATAATTGCCATGCTCGCCGATCAGCAGCACCGCATCGACCGCCAACTGCTCGCCGCCCAGGCATAGCGCCTCGGTGATCGTCGGATAGATCGGAATCTGAAATTGCTTGGCGACGTCGCGCGACATGTCATTGGGATGAATTTGATCGACATAAAAACTCGCGACTTGCATGCCGGACTGAGTGACTTTGCCGTTGAACAAATACGGCACTAAAAAGTTTTCCAGGATCACGTGCGCATGGCTGCTTCGATAGAACGTGTTGATCAGGGCGGCGACCTTCATCGGCTTTCCCTCGTCGGCAGCTACGAGCGGCCGGGCGTTCAATTGCAGCAAGCTGGCACCGGCCAGGCCGGCGGCAGTGCGAGTCAAAAAATCTCGACGGGTCGTGGCAAGGCGTGCGTGCATGGGTCGCTCACAAGAGATGGCGGTGTGTCTGGCCGTCCCAATTCAAATTGAGTCCTCGAGTTATTGCAAGCACCCCGCCCGAGAATTGTCGACTTACGTCGAACTTCACTCTGCGGTGGTGGATTGCCGCCAACGCGGTAGAATGATGGTATGAATGCCCAGTCGAGCGATCAAGCGTCGGCTCGCCCCGCGAGTGCGCCAGCCGTTTGTGTTGGCATGCGCGCACCCGATTTTACGCTGCCATGCACGCGCCGCAGCGGCTCCACCCAACAACGCGTCTCCTTGGCCGATTATCGCGATCGCTGGCTGATTTTACTGTTCTACCCCCGCGATTTCTCGATGGTCTGCCCCACGGAGCTGACGGCGCTCAGCGTGCAGAACGAAGAATTCGCTCGCCGCGACTGCGACATCCTGGGCGTCAGCACCGACCCGATCGAACGCCACCAGCAGTGGATCGCTTCGTCGCGCAGCCAGGGCGGGCTCGGCGGGCTGGCCTTTCCGCTGGCCAGCGACGAAGACGGCTCCGTCTGCCAGGCCTATGGCGTCTACCTGCCGCGGCAGCACATGGCGCTTCGAGGTTTGTTCATCATCGACCCCAACGGCGTGTTGCAGTATCAAGTCGTGCACAACCTGAGCGTCGGACGCCGCAGCGACGAAGTGCTCCGCGTGCTCGACGGTCTGCAAACCGGCGGGCTGTGCCCGGAGAATTGGATCCGCGACGAACCCACGCTCGACCCCACGCGCGCGCTGGGGCCCAATAGCGTGATCGGCCAGTACCGGGTCGAAGCGCAGATCGGCAGCGGCACGTTTGGCGTGGTCTTTCGGGCGCGCGATCTGACGTTGGAACGCACGGTGGCGCTGAAAATCTTTCGCTCCGGCGGCACGGCTGCGCCGCGGCGCCTGCTCGAAGAAGCCCGCGCGGCGGCGGCCTTGAACCACCCGAACGTCTGCACGGTTTTCGCCGTCGATGACAGCAATGGCATTTCGATGATCGTGATGGAGCACGTCGAAGGGCAGCCGCTGAAAAAACTGCTCGAAGCCGGTAAGCTGCCGCTCGAGGATGCCAAGGCCATCGCCCGGCAAATCGCCCTGGGTATGGCAGGCGCGCACGCCAATCTGATCGTGCACGGCGATTTGAAGCCCGGCAACATCATGATCACGCCCGAGGGCATGGCCAAGATCATGGATTTTGGCCTTGCGCATCGCGAGCCGCGCATTTCTCCCACCGACGAAACAGGCACCTGGGAAACGGCCGATCCGAACGGCCTGTCGGGCACGCCCGACTACATGTCGCCCGAGCAAGCCCGCAGCGAGCCGGCCACCTGGCAGAGCGACGTCTTCGCCCTGGGGCTAATCATTTACGAAATGCTGACCGGGCAAAAAGCGATTCGCGGCGGCAATCTGCTCAGCGTGTTGCGGCAGATCGACACCCTCGATCCGGCACAATACGCCGAGGGTATGCCCGAACCCTTCGCCACCATCTTGCGCCGCTCGCTGATCGCGAATCCGGCCGAGCGCGACATCACGATGACCGATATCGTCGAGTTGTTGGAATGGCGCGACTACACGCTCGCGGCGAGTTGATAGCGCGCTTGAAAGGTTCGTCGTCAACCGACGGCTTCTTTGGATTGCTGGACGGTGGGCCGCTTCGGCCGCGTGTACTGGTAGGCCCAGGCTATTATCGTGCCCTGGAGCGGCAGCCGCCAAAAGTGTAAGGCCGGATCAAGATCAGGGAAGATTTCGCGGGAATGCTGATAGGCGGAAATGTTGGCCGGAAACACCGCGATCAGCAGTGCAATCAGCCCCCAGCCGGCCAGCCGCGTCGTTCGAGGAATCAGCAGCAGAATGCCCAGCATAATCTCAGCAGCGCCGCTCACGTACACCGCCGGCAAATGCAAAGACGAAGCAATATAGTCGGGCATGATCTTGAGATAGAATCCGGGATCAAAAAAATGCACGCAGCCTGACAAAACGAAAATCGCGGCGAACACGACTTTTAGAACGGTTTTGACAATCTTCATCGCCCGGTCCGCAATGACAAAACGAATGAGAAACCAAGCCCATCGGATGGCCGGACCATCGTAGCAGAATTTCGCGGCGGCTTCACCTGATTCTTCGAACTGCACCGGCTGTGCAGTGGGTGGTCTGCGCTGGTAAAATCGCCGGTTCGATTGCTATCATCCTCATCCGCTGGCTTCGTTAAAATGGCGCCCTCGCTTACCAAAACCGCGCCGCCCGCGCGTGCCGAGTTGCTGGCCCCCGCGGGCGACTTGGACTGCGTCCGGGCAGCGGTGGAAAATGGGGCCGACGCGATTTATTTCGGGCTCCGCTGGCTTCGGCTACGATCCGCTGTTCGAAATCGTCGAGTATCACCGCACCTTCGGCGAACTTGGCCCGGCGGCAAAGACTTGTTTGAGTCACCGCGCGCGGGCCATGCACGCGATTCTGCCGCTCATCGAAGAGTTGATCGGCTCGGGAGAGTGGGGCACGCGTGGCTGAATCGTTCGACATGATCGCCAAAACGTTCTTCGGCCTGGAAGGGACGTTGGCGGAGGAACTCCTATCGCTCGGCGCGCAAAACGTGCAACTCGGCCGGCGGATGGTTTCCTTTCGCGGCGACATGCGGCTGATGATGTGGGCGAACATCTGCTGCCGCACGGCGGTGCGAATTCTCAAACCGATCGCCACGTTTTCGGCTGACGACGAACGGGCGCTCTACCGTGGAATTGGCCTGATCGATTGGCTCGAGCATCTCGATGCCGAGCGCTCGCTCGCGATTGACCCAGTGGTGCACGGTCCAGTGTTCAGCAATTCGCTCTACGCCGCCCAGTTGGCCAAGGACGCCGTCGTCGATCAAATCCGCGATCGCACGGGCCGCCGGCCCTCGGTCGACCTGGTGGATCCCGACCTGCGAATCAACTTGCACATCGACCAGAATCGCGTCACCGTTTATCTCGATTCGTCGGGCGAGTCGCTGCACAAGCGGGGCTATCGCGCCGCCACCGGCGAAGCCCCAATCAACGAAGTGCTCGCCGCCGGGATTTTGCGATTGACCGAGTGGGACGAGAATTCGCCGCTGGTCGATTTCATGTGCGGCTCCGGAACCTTTTTGATTGAGGCGGCACTGATGGCCCGCCGGATCGCGCCGGGACTGGCGCGAAAACATTTTGGCTACGAGCGCTGGAAAGATTTTGATCGGAGGGCGCATGAATCGCTCGTTGCCGAGGCTCGGCAACAGGTGCGGTCCAAATTAGCGTTTCCCATTCGAGGGTCCGATCTCGACCCGCAAGTAATCGCCGCCGCGCGCGAGAATGGCCGGCGGGCCGGCGTGGCTGACGACGTGCAATTTGGCGTTGAGAGTTTCGAGGTGGCTCTGCCGCCAGCCGCTGATGGAGTCCTGGTCACTAACCCGCCGTATGACGAGCGGATGAAAACCTCTCGGATCGAAAGCGTTTATCGCCGCATCGGCGACGCGTTGAAACACAATTGGGCGGGATACACCGCTTTTATTTTCACCGGCAACTTGAACGCCGGCAAGCAGATCGGACTGCGGTCAAGCGCCAAGACTCGGCTGTTCAACGGGCCCATCGAGTGTCGATTGTTGAAATTTGCGTTGTTCGCTCTCATGCCGAGAGACGCAACCGAGTCGCACGGCCGGAGGGCGGTTGTCAAAAAAAAGCATGAGGGTCGGGGCCAAGAGCAGGCCGACGCATTTCGCAATCGCCTGGCTCGCATGGCGAAACATTGGCATCGCTGGGCCCGGCGGCAGGGGATCACGTGTTATCGGATTTACGATCGCGACGCCCCCGAGATTCCCCTGGCCATCGACTGGTACGAAGGCCGCGTCGCGATCATCGAATACGACCGCCCGCACAACCGCACCGATATCGAGCACCGAGCATGGTTGGATCGAATGGTCGAGTTGGTCTCCAACACCCTGAGCGTCCGCCGCGAGCACGTGACACTCAAAACAAAGGGGACGGGAGTCTTTTCCGGAAAAGACTCCCGTCCCCTTTTTGTTCAGGAGGCTGGACTGCGGTATCACGCTCATCTGGCCGCCAAGGAGACGGGGCTCGCTGTGGATCAAAGGATATTGCGCGCCCTGCTGCGGGCGGAAGCTACCGACAAACGTTTTCTCAATCTTTTCGCTCGCACGGGCACCCATACCGTGGCCGCGGCCGCGGGCGGCACAGGTTCAACGATCTCGGTCGAAGCCTCGCCAAACCTGGCCGATTGGGCCAAAAAGAACTTACGGCTCAACCGTCTGCCGATGGCTCAACATCAGGTGATCTGCCAGGATCCGCTGGTGTACTCCGGCAATTTGGATCCAGCCGCCGGCCCACAATTCGATTTGGCGTTTGTCGAGCCGCCCAGTTTCGACGGCAAGCGGCGCGATGATGTCTGGAACGTGCAAGATGGGCACGTGGAGTTGCTCAACCGTTTGGTCGCCTGCCTCAGCGTGGGCGGCAAGATTTATTTCGTCAGCCGATTTCGCCGCCTGACTTTCCACGCCGACCAGATCCGCGGAGCCAGCGTCCGAGAAATCACGCGACAAACCGTGCCGCCCGATTTCCGCAACAAAAAGGTACACCGTTCGTGGGTGTTGATCCGCACACCGACAGACCAACCGGGTTGAACGAAAACGCTTCGGACTTTCGCCGAGCGTGCTAGGCGAAGAACCAGCACATACCCAGCGTGAGTGCCACGAGCACCGCTGCCCACAATCGGTCGCTCTGCAACCAAGGGCGCGCCGGTGCCGAATCGTCGCCGGGGTCATGGCGATACCGAGCCCAAGTGTATTGCTCGCGCTCGGCGCTCCGCTGCGACTGCGTGCCGAGACTGACGACGGCGAGCACCAGGTAACAGGCCACGGTCGCCAGTCCGGTGCGATGAAAAGCTTGCAGGTCGTGATCCAATATGCTGTACGATGTCCGTTCAAGGGCCACCGAAATAATCGGTCCGGCCACAATGCAAACGCAGGAGGCGGTGGGCGTGATCGCCGGTTGTAGGATGCCGGCCATGAACGCCACCAGCACGCCGGGCACCAGGTAGGCGTTGTAATCGGCCATCTTGTTGAAGATGCCGCCTTGGGTCTGGCCGAAGTACAGCGACAGCCAGATAGCCAGGCCGACCAGCACCATCATGGCGGCGCGGCCCACCCAAATCAGCCGCATCTCCGAGGCATCGCGGCGAATATACTTTTGATAAATGTCGAACGTGAACAGCGTAGCCGTGGAATTCATCATGGAATCGATCGTGGAGAGGATCCCGCCCACTAGCCCGGCCATTACCAGTCCGACAAGGCCGTAACCAGAGGGAAGCAGCGTGCGAGTCAGCCCCGCGAAAGCGGTATCGCTTTCGGTTTCGGCGTTGATCGAAAGGATATAACCGGCTGCCATTCCCGGCACGATGCACAAAAAGGGAATCGCCAGTTTAAAGAACCCGGCCACGATCGTGCCCAGCCTGGCGTCCCAGCCGGTTTTGGCTCCCAGCGCGCGTTGAACCATGAATTGGTTGGTGCCCCAATAGTAGAAGTGCAGCACCATCAGGCCGGTGAGCACGCCGCTCCAGGGGAGCTGTGGGTGACTGGCTTCGAAGAAGACGTGAAATTTTTCGGGCTGCTTGGTAAGCAATCCCGAAATGCCGCCGACGTTGGGATGATAGATCGCCAGCACCGCGATGATGCCGCTGCCGATCAGTAATAACAAGCTCTGCACGACGTCGGTATAAATCACGGCTTTCAAGCCGCCGAACACCGTGTAAGCCGCCGCCACGCCGGCCAGCAGCCACACCGACCATTCGTAGCTGATCGCGTAGTCGGAACCTTCCGTCAACTTTCTCACCGTCAGAGCGCCCAAAATCAAGGTGCCGCACATTTGAATCAACAGGAAGGCCATGTTCGTGATCGAGTACAACAATCGGCTGCGATCGTCGAACCGCCGGCCGAGATATTCGCTAAGCGTGTACACGCCCATGCGGCGGTAAAAGGGCAAGAAAAAGTAGCACAGCATCAACAGGCCAAAAATGGCTCCGAACTCGAAGTTGGCCTGGGCAAAGCCTTCTTTCAGGCCGGCTCCCATCATGCCGACCATGTGATGGGAACTGATATTCGTGCCGAATATCGAACCGGCCACCGCCCACCAAGCCACGCTCTTGCCGGCCAGATAGTAATCGCTGGTCCCCTCCTCCTTACGACCCACCCACATCCCGAACAGCGTGACCGCAATCACACTGCCGGCGAGGATCACAAAGTCGAGCCACTCGAGCGGCACATTGGAAATCTCGGCAAGCAGCAATCCGCGACAACTCATCGAACGGCACTCGATTCTGGAGGTGTGTCAAATGGCTGCACGTTAGCAGCGTCGCGGCGAGACTGCAACTGGAGGCGCAGGCATTCCCACGCGCTAATTTGCCGGCTTGAAAGAAACCCCAAACAAACCGTACCACGCTTCCAGCGGCGCTAGTTCGCGGCGCGCCCGGTCGTTGGGCTTCTTAAAGATGACGGGCCGCGGCGCGGCCAACGCCACGATCTGACGAATGTCGAATTCCGCCAGCAGTCCGAAGGCGAACAATTCGGGCAGCGACTCCACGGTCTTGTCTTGCTCGATCAATTCCTTCAAACTCGAGAACGACTCGAACAATTCGCTGCCGATGATCGCCGTGGGCTCGACGGCGGTCGCCACGAGCGCGGCCATGCTCGCGCGGGGCCCCCAGGCCACGATCTTGACCTGCTCGACCGACTCATTTTCGCGGGCCCAGCGGGCAATGGCTGCAAGTTGCGCCGCTTGGATGCCCAACGGCCGCTCGCCAATCGAAGCCACAAACAGCGGGTAGAGGTAGTCGGGATCCTGCGCCTTGACTTTCGATTCGCCCCACAAAAGCGGATCGAACGCCACCACGCGATAGCCGCCTTGCACGAGCGCGTCAATTTGGCCGACCAGCGCCGCTCGACCAGCATCGCCGATGACCAGGGCCGTTTTTTGGCCCGGCTCCGCGTGCGACGTAATATCCAATGCCGGCACGGTCCAGTCGCCGCCGATTTCGAAAAGCCGCGACGTGACCTGTAGCGCGCCGCTTCGGCCCGTTTTTTCGGCCAAACTGACGGCTTCATACGTGGGCACCTTGAGCACGGCGAGAAGTTGTTCGCGCTTCAGCCGCTGCCAGCTCTCGGCCGCCGCCTTGTCGGTCGGCAGGGCGTGCTCGCGCGGCAGTTGCGACGCAAGATTATCGGCGAGCCGGTGGAAGTCGAGATTGTCGGCCGGCAGCGGAACGCCAAGCTCCTCGGCGGTCTTTAGTTCTGACTCGGAAGGGATTTCGGCGCGAACAAAATCTTTGTCGCCCGGATAGAAGAAGTCGCCCAAAAAAGCGTAGAACTTTTCACGATTCTCTTGCTCGTAGTTGTGAGTGCCGGGAACGTGATTGACATGCGAGCGCAACTTATCTTCGGCGCCGTACAAGGCGAAGACGGGCCGGGCCGTTTGCAGCAGGGGCTCGAGCGTATGGCCCGACTTGAAGCAGCAGTCGTCGCCGGCGTTGTACGTCAGTAGCGTGGGTCGCGGCGCCCGCAGAGCGGTCAGATGCGTGTAGTCGGCCACCAGGCCCATGTCGCTGGGGGCTTGTTCGGAATCGCCCATGTCGTCGAACAAAATGTTCGTGCGAAAGCTGCCGTAACCGGCCACCGGATTGGCCAGCGTGACGCGCTCGTCGAGCGAACTGATGACGACCGTCTGCCAGCCGCCGCCCGACAGGCCCGAGACCACGACCCGCTTGGAATCGGCGTGCGCAAGCGCCAGTGCGATATCGAGCCCGCGCTGCATGGCCAGATAAAACGGCGCCAGCCCGCTCGCACCGCACAAATCGAGTTGGTTCATGCGGTAATGCGAAAAGCCGGGAGTCCTCAATTGGCCCATGCCGAACCATTCCAGATTCAGCACCAACATGCCCCGCTTCGCCAGATTGATGCTGCGAAGCTGTTTGTAATTGACCGCCTTCCCCTCGGGAGCATGGCCGTTAACGTTCATCGCCACGGGCATCAGGCCTTCGAGCCGATCGGGCAAATACAAAATTCCCATTGCGCGCGATCGGTGACCTGGGGCATCTTGATGATGCGCGGCTCGATGAACGCTCGCATTTCCTTGAGCGGCTGCGCGGGAGCCAAAAGCGGTTGCTCCAGGGCGGCTTTCAATTGTGCGAGATCATCGGCCCGAACTTGGGCGGACCAAATCGCCAGCGAGAGCACAAGCAGCCAAGTTAGACGCGCAACATTCTGTGCCGTCCCGTCTTCTTTTTGGAAAGGGTTAGGGTGAGGGAAATGAACTGCCGAGTGCGACGCGCCCTCACCCTGGCCCTCTCCCAAAGGGAGAGGGAGCATTACTTTTGATGCTTTGCTATGTAGCCGCACACAGCACCTCGTCGAGAATTGCGGTTCTAATCGTTGGGCTCCACAAAGCCCGGCAACGTGCCGATATCGTATTGCACTTGCTTGAGAAACGCGAGCAAATCGGCCAGGCCCTGCGGGTCGACGGTTTTTTCCAGACCCTCGGGCATGAGCGATTTTCCGGTGCTGCGGATTTGGTCGATATTCTGTTTCAATATCGTCTCGGTCACGCCCTTATCGCGGCTGAGCGTGACGCTGTTGGCCGTTTCGGCGGTGATCACGCCCGTGATCGTGCGGCCGCTATCGTCGACGACCACGTAACTGACGAAGCTCGGCTGCACTTCACGATTGGGATCCAAAATGGCTTCCATCAGCGCGGCCGGCGTGCGATTGCGAATCAATGCCAGGTTCGGTCCGACTTGCGAACCGCGCTGGCCCAACCGATGGCAAGCCATGCACTCCCGCTCATAAACCTTGTCGCCCCGCGCAGCATCGCCGGTCAGGAAAAGCGCCGACTCGTAACGCGCGATGATTTCACTGCGTGGGCTCGACGCCCCGCCAAACAGCTTTTCCGCGTGGTTGCGCACCGCCGCGTCTTGGTGGCTCAAGAGCGACGTTCGCGTGCCGCGGGTAATCTGACTGGCCGTGATTTCATCGCGGTCGCAAGCGTCCAACAAGGGCGCAATCCACGCCTGTCGAGCAGCGAGCGCCACGATGATTTCTTCCTGCACCTTCGGCGTGCAGCGTCGCCAGACTTCGATCAGGTTCCTGGCGATCTCGGGCTCGGTGAGACGCGCCAGCGCCCGTACGGCCAGAAGTTGGAGCGGCTCACTCTGTTTTGGATCGAGCACGGACGCGAGCACTTCGACGACTTGCTTGCCGCCGGCATAGCCCAACAACCGCACGGCCGCCTCACGCTCGCTGATCGCCGCTTCGGTGTTTTTCAACGTTTCCATTGCTTGCTCACGCAGGTTGTCGAGCATTTCGGTTGCTGGTTTCGAGGCGTTCGTTTTGGCCGCTTCCAGGGAACTGGATGACTTTTGCAGCCCCGCTCCCAACCCGAGAACGACCGCCAGTTGCACTCGCGAGCGGTCTTGGACCGCGACGGCGCCATCGAGAATGCGTCCGACTTCGTCGCCATGGTTGCGGGCGCCGCCGATCGTGGAAAGCTGTTCCAACCACTGCAAACTCGTTGGCTGGGCGAGAAAGTCGCGGTCTTTGAGCAGTTCGACCAACAGTTGATCGGCGCGAGCGGCGCTCGACGAAAGCACCGCCGTGCGGATCCACGGCTCTTCGATATCACCAGCGGCAATCGCGGCCAATGCCTCCACGGCTCGCTGATCAGAAACCCCGCCCAACGTGAAGGCAGCTTGAAATCGCACCCGCGCGTTCGGATCGCCCGAGAGGGCCACCAATTTGTCTTCGAGTGCAGGCCAATCTTTCAGTCTCGATTCGGCCAGCCGAATTGCATGTTCGCGCACCCCCGGCGAGGCATCACCCAGCGCCAAAATCAAATCGCGCTCTTCCAAGGCCCCCAGCCCATCGAGGCTCCACAAGATGTGCATCCGACCGACTGCTGACGGCGATTCAGCCAGCCGGCGGCGTAGGGGCTCGACAGCCTCGCGATCGTGTCGCTCGAAAATCAATCGCGCCGCCGTATCGCGCCACCAGCCGCTGGGATGTTCCAAATAGCCGACCAATTCGGCGGTCGTCGCGTGGCCCAAGCGCGGCTGCGGCGGCACTTCGAAGCCGGGGGGAGCCAGACGGTAAATGCGTCCCTTGTCTCGGCCGTTGGTCAAATCCAAATGCTTCACGATGTCGGCCGCAATGTGAATCGATTCGATCACCTCGCGCGACATGTCGAGCACGAACAAAGTTCCATCCGGCGCGTTGATGCAATTGACCGGCCGGAACCATATATCAGTCGAGCGGACGAATTCGGTGTTCTCGTCGGCCCGCTCGGAGCGAAAGCTGGCGCCATTGGGAATCAGTTTGCGGCGATGGATCAGATTGTTTTGCGAGCAGCCGACGAAAAGATTGCCGCGATATTGCGGCGGATAGGCGTGGCCGCGATAGATCGTCAGCCCGGCGGCGGCGTCGATCACGTTGTGACTCAAGCCGGACGAATTGGCCGAACGCTCGCCGGCCGCCAGCCGCCGGCTGCTTCGGATCTCGCGCCA
>JACQFF010000090.1 GCA_016200205.1 Planctomycetia bacterium | reverse complement strand
CGCCGGCGGCCCGAATGGCGGGCAGCAGACTCCGCAAATCCTCCAGGCCGGTGGAGTGCTCGCCGCGGCGCAGTTCGAACCGGGCTTCTTCGCTGCCGGTGCGGTCTTGCGGAATCAGATCTTGCAGCGAAAAATCCATCTTCGCCAACTCGGTAAGCATGTTGTTGATCGTGCGGACTTCGTGCAGTTCGACGATGTGCAGCGTGCGCAGAGCCTGGCCATTGCCTTCGGTCGCACCGTGCTCGCCTTCGGTATCCGAGACGGCCAGCTCGCCGCCGGTTTTTTCTTCTTGCTGGGCCCGGAAGATGTCGAGCTGCTCGCGGGTCGTGAACCAATGCTCGTGGCTGCCGAGAAACACGTGGAAAATCGGCAGCTTGAGCGTCGCGGGATCCTGTCGCAGGGCATGCCCGCGGAGGCTGATGCCGCGCCGCTCCAAGGCCACGAGCGAATCTTCCATCGCCGCCAGCGCCCGGGCTAACTGGGCCATTTTGTCGCCGTCGATCAGCCGGCCGTCGCGCGCATCGAGCACCGAGTCGCCCAAGCCGAGCTCGAGCAGTTGGCCCTTCATTTCTTCTTCGGTTTGCACGTAATAGGTGTCTTTCTTGGCGACCACGCGAAACAGCGGCGGCTGGGCCACGTAGACGTGGCCTTTGCTCACCAAGTCATACATCTGGCGATAAAAGAAGCACAACAGCAGCGTACGGATATGCGAGCCGTCGACGTCGGCGTCGGTCATGATCACGATTTTTCCGTAGCGGCGTTTCGACAGATCGGCCTCTTCGCCGATGCCGGCGCCGATGGCCGCGATCATGCTGCGGACTTCTTCGTTGGCCAGCACTTTGTCCTCGCGCGACTTGTAGGCGTTGATGATCTTGCCTCGCAGCGGCAGGATCGCCTGGTATTCGCGCAGCCGGCCCCCCTCGGCGCTGCCGCCGGCCGAATCGCCCTCGACCAGGTACAATTCGCACTTGTCGACATCGCGACTGGTGCAATCGCGTAGTTTGCCCGGCAGCCCGTGGCCGGAGAGGGCCCCTTTGCGCTCGCGGACGATTTCGCGGGCTCGACGGGCGCTTTCGCGCGCTTCGGCCGCCAGCAGGGCCTTTTGCACAATGATCTTGGCGCTCTTGGGATTTTCTTCCAAGTACTTGTTCAGACAATCGCCCACGGCCGAGGTGACAATGCCTTCGACTTCGCTGTTGCCGAGCTTGGTTTTCGTCTGACCTTCGAACTGCGGTTCGGGCACGCGCAGCGAGAGCACGGCCGTCAGGCCCTCGCGGAAATCGTCGCCGGTGACGGCCAAATCTCTGAATAGATTTTCTTTCTTGCCGTAGTTGTTCAGGCTGCGCGTCAACGCGGCGCGGAAGCCCGAGACGTGGGTGCCGCCTTCGGTCGTGTTGATGTTGTTGACGTACGAATGCACGTTTTCCGTGAACTCGCTCGAATACTGCATGGCCACTTCCAGGCCCACGCCCTCATACTCGCCGGCAATGTAAATGATGTCCGCATGGATCGGTTCGCTGGCCCGATTCAGATGCTCGACGAATTCCAGAATGCCGCGCTGATATTGAAAGGAGTCGCCATCGCCGGTGCGCTCGTCGCGGAACACGATCTTGACGCCGCGATTCAAAAACGCCAGTTCCTGCAAGCGGCGATAGAGCGTGTTGTAGACGAATTTCGTATTGGGGAAGATCAGCGGATCAGGCTTGAAGATGGTTTTCGTGCCCACCTTGTCCGTGGTGCCGATGCGGCGCACGTCGCCGATCGGCACGCCTCGCTCGTACTCCTGCTGAAAGACGTGCCCGCCGCGGCGGACTTCGACTTCGCACCACTCGGAGAGAAAGTTCACGACCGTCACGCCGACGCCGTGCAATCCGCCCGAGGTTTGATAGGCCCCCTTGTTGAACTTGCCGCCGAACTTGAGCACGGTCATCACGCCCTGCAGGGTGGAAAAGCCCAAATCCGGGTGCTCTTCGACAGGAATGCCGCGACCATCGTCTTCGACCGTCACCGAGCCGTCGCTGTTGATCACCACTGAAATCTGGTGGGCATGACCGGCCATTGCTTCGTCGATCGAATTGTCGACGACTTCGTACACCATGTGGTGGAGCCCACGCACCGTGGTATCGCCGATGTACATGCTCGGCCGCTCGCGAACGTGCTCCAAATCGCTTAGGTGTTGTAAATCCTCGGCCGTGTACTCGGCCTCGACCTTGCGATATTCGGGCATCGACGGGGTTTGGGAGGGATCGCCGGGAGTTGGAATATTCGGGGATTTCAATTCATCTACCATCGCTGATCTCGATTCTTTAGATTTCGAATAACGTCCGTGCTCGCCAGTTCGCAAGAGTCGCTCGTTCGCGGTTCCGTGTAGCATGAGCGACTGAAGTTCCGAACCTCGCCGCCTGAGGAAGCATACATTTAAGTAATAGGTCCGACGCGAAGCTTCAAATCGCGGATATTTTCATCCGGCAACAAGTCGGCCAGCCGTTTGAGCAGGGCCGGCTTTTGAAAGCCGATTTCCTGAACCATCATTGAATTGCTGACCAACACTTCCAACACGCCGCGGCGGATCAGCGTGGCCCGCGTGCAGGCAGCTACCGCTTCCCCGGCCGCGGTGTTCCATGCTTCGGCGCAAGCCCCCCCGGATTGGACCCGCGCGTAGCCGCGACGGGCCATCAACTCGGCCAGGATGTTGCCGATACGTTTGGGTTGGCCGGAAGACATCGATAATTCGCCAAACTTCTGAGGCCTGGAGTGCCAATGTCGCAGGGACGACCAGCGGAAGCCCCGGAATTCTCGCTTCAAAAGTCTGAATCGCCCGACATTGACATTCCCCGGATCAATAAATGTTATTGGACGTCGTTGGGATCGCGAAAAGACCGCCTTCAGAGGGCATTTAATGATCTCGTGCCAGGGGCATAATCACATAGCCATAACCATCGTCGGTGCTGCAAACCGCGGCACTTTCGGCGTCTTTCAGTTCCATCGTGATCATCTTTTCTGGATCGAGCACCTTGAGAAAATCGCTGACGTAGCGCGGATCCATGGTGATCGAAATTGCCGGGCCGTCGAAGGCAATCGGCAATTCGACGCGCGATTGGCCTAGCTCCGCGGCCTTGCCACTGAGCACCAACGAGCCCGCTTGGAAATTGAAATCGACACCACGGCTCTCTTCGCTGGTGACAATCGCCGCCTGGCGAACGGCCGAATAGAGCGGCCCGACCGTCAGATCGACGCGAACCGTGTTGATGCGGGTCGGGAACACGTCGCGCCATTTGGGAAACCGACCTTCGACCAAGCGCGAATAGATCGTGGCTCGCGGGCTACGAACGAGAACTTCGTTGGCGCGAGCGGCGACTTGAATCTCGGCATCGCCGTCGGTTATGGCCCGCTCGATCAATTGCATCGCCTTCGAAGGGACAATCGTCATGCTATCGCCCGATTGGTGTCCGCCAATGCTATGGGCCGGCACCTCCATTTTCGCCAGCCGCCGGCCGTCGGTGCCCACGCCGGTGATCTTCTCGGAACCCATTTCCAGCAGGATGCCCCCCAGAGCATATCGGCTGCTCTCGTTGTCGGTGGCAAAGATGGTGCGTTTGATCAGCTCGCGCAGCAACCGGGCCGGCAATTCGTGATACGCGCTTTCGTTGAAGTCGGCCACGGCGGGAAATTCTTGCGGGTTTTCACCCGGCAGCTTGAACTCGCTGCGCTCGCCACGCACCACGGTCCCCTGCCCATCCGATTCCAAATGCAACAGCTCGTCGGAGCTTTCTCGCAAAATCGAACCAAACCGGCCGAGCGGCAAAATGACGCTGCCAGGCACTTGCACCTGGATGCCGGGGACTTGAATGCGAATGCCGATTTCCAAGTCCGTGGCCAGCAATATGGCCGACTTGTCGCTGACTTCAAGCTTGATATTTTGCAAAATCGGCTTCGGACTCCGCGTCGGCACGACCGCCGCCGCTGTTTGAAAAGCAGCAAGCAGCGCCTCGCGATCGCAGGTGACTTTCATGTGGGATTGCCTTTCTGTACTCTTGATGGGCTCTCGGCGAGAGCGGCCTGGTGTGTCTTATTACTTATATTTTTTATTCAGTAGCAGTAAGAGAGCCGGTCGTTGTCCTGTCGATAACCGCCATCTCATTGTGTATTAAGCCCCGTGTGTTTCTGAGTTTGCCTCACGAAACCTCGGATCGAAGCTCGGTGGGTAAGCTGTTGACGGAATGTTGTTTGTTCGTTGATCGATTGTTGATCTCGCCGACCATCGAAGCCTGCTCTTGCATTGAGTGTTCGTTGATCGGAAATCGATGTTTTGCGAACAACAGTGTTCGACAGGTTTTCCACATCTGTTTCATGAGGGTGTCAGCATCTTTTTCAAATCCAAAATGGCCTGCCGCGTTCCTTGGTCGCGTTTGAGCAGTTTCTCGGTGCGGCGGCAACCATGCAAAACCGTGGTATGGTCCCTCCCGCCGAAAAACACGCCAACTTGATGCAGGCTTGTGTCGGTTAACTGGCGAGCCAGGTACATGGCCACGCCACGCGCTGCCACGAGTTGCTGCCGCCGAAGAGGACTTTTCAAATCGGATAACTTCAATCCAAAGTATTTCGCCGTCAAACAGGCGATCTCGCGCAGACTGGGCATTTTCGCGCTGGCCTGTTCGGCCACGAATTGCCGGACCCGGTGTTGGTCGACCCCCTCGCCATCGACCTGGGCGGCGAGTTCGAGCTCCAAAAGGGACGAGATCAACGCGGGCACGCTCAGATGGAGGCCGTGGGCCAGACTGTGCAGGGCCCGTTTCGGCAGCGAGATCCTCCGCGCGGCAGCCAGCCGTTCTAAAATGGCTCGACGCGCGCCGGGGCCCGGCAGCGCCAGCGGCACCGCCAGCCCGGCCGAGAGTCGACTTCGCAAGGCGGCCAACAGCCCCGCGGAATGCGTGGGCAGCGTGCGCGCGGTGACCACCACCAAGGCGTCGTGCTGGGCCAATACGTCCAAGGTATGCAGCAGCTCTTGTTGCGCGCCCCGCTTGCCGGCCAATTGCCCCAAATCTTCGATGATCAACAGCGCCAGCCCACGGATCTGGCGCCGCCAGGTCTCGAGTTGCTGGTTCTCGAGCGCTGCGGCATAGGCTTGGGCAAATTCTGAAGCCGCGAGGCAATCGACGCGCGACGCGGGAAAGTGCTGCCGCCACCACGAAGCCAGACCGTGCGCCAAATGCGATTTGCCGCTGCCATGGGGACCATACAAGATCAGCGGGTTGAATTGCGTCGCCGTTCGATCCAAGCACGACAGTAGCGCCTTGGCGGCCAGGCTGTTTTCCGGCCCAGCTACAAACTCCGACAACGAGTGCACGCCGTCGCTTGGTTCGGCCGACAAGCCGACAAGTCGCCCAGAAAGAGGGATCGTAAAGATGCCATTAACCACTGCGGGTCCGTCCAAAGGCTATGAGCCAGCGAGGCACTTAAAATTCGTTAAATTGGGAACCCAAATTGTAGCGTTTTTTGCTCTCTTCCGCGAGGTCGCAAAGCGCGGATATCGCCAATCCGTGCGGGCAGAAAAACACCCGTTTTTTTCCAGCCAAAACCGGCTCCACCCCGGAAGCTCATCGTGCTGGCGCAAAGTCCGGTCGCCCGGCTTTACGATGCCGGCCTACGGCCGGTTTTTTACCCGGCTCGAAGGCTCAACTCAGAGGGTCCCAATTCGGGTCGGTCAGCGACGCATCGACAGCCATTTGGGACGATTCGCCGGAGCTTGATGCCGGTTTTGTCGCGGTGAGGAGGGAAGTGGACTGCTCCAAAACAACCTCACTTGCTGGCGCTCCCGTGCTGCCGATTTGCGAGTACACCGCGTCCGCCGGTGCTTGCGCGACGGCCATGCCACTCTGTTCAGATGTGGACGGCGTGGAGCTATCAGCGGCCAAAACCAACCCAACCGTCACAGCCGCACTGGCATCGGGCACGACACTGGGCGACGCGCTGGTCGCCGCACTTGGCGCGGCGCTTGGTCCGGCAAGATTCGAACCACCTGTCGACGGCGAGTGGCTGAGCAGATAATTGATCACCACCAGGGCATCCTGCGGCGAAATCTGCCCGTCGAGGTTCGTATCCAGGTAGAGTTTCGGGTCACCCAAGACCAGTGGCGTGGCATGGCGACCCTCCGACAGCAGATCATTGATTACCTTGAGCAAATCCGACGCGCTGATGTGGCCATCGCGGTTGGTGTCGCAGCGATCCGAATCGGCGACGGTGTTGGAGATTTTCAGGCTCACAGCAGGGTCGTTGCCCGTTAGCCGGACCAGGTAAGTCTGGCCGGCGGTCACTCCAACGCCGACGTCGGATCCGCCGATCGAATGGTAGTTCGCGTCGTACAGATTGATGTCCAGATGCGTGCCGATAGTCGTCGCGGTGGAGCTGACGGAAACCGTGCCGGAGCGAAGCGGCTCAATCGCGTACCATTGGCCCCCGCTACCAACGGATGCGTTCACGGCGGCTGTGCCGAGTATCGGAGCCAGCGTAATGGGCGTGGGCAGTTGCGGAGTTGCGGTCGGTGGGTCGAAGTTGCCCACGACCGGAAGTGCCGAGGCGTCGCCGAACTGGGCGAATATATCGTTCCCCAGCGGCGTGGGCGTGTACGGGTGATTCAGAGCATTGAAACCGGTCTGGCCTTCGGTAATTTTCGATAACAGAAACTCCCAATTGGCCGAACTTTGCGGCAGCACGCCGGTCTTGCCGGGGAGGAACAGACCGATATCCGTGATGCCGTCCTGATTCATATCGGCTGCGACCGGCAGCTCGACATTTCCTGGCAGGCCGAAATTGATCGTTGCATTGACGCTTCCGCTCCAACTGGGTTGCGTGCCCGGAGCGCCCGTCCCGAAATTGAAAGAAAAGGCGTCGTCTTTAAAGGTTGCCAAATCGACAACGCCGTCGCCGTTGAAGTCGCCCACGATGGGCGCGCCGCGCAAGCTCGTCGACACGATCGTATCGCCTGAATCGATGATGTGATTGTGGTTGGTATCGAAAGCCCATTGGGTGCCGTTGAACAAGCCAAGTTCGTCCCCGTTGGAAGCAACGCCATCGAAGTTTCCGGCCACCGGCAAAGCGTTGACGTTGAAGTTGGCGACGAGAGGTTGAATCGTGTGGAAATCACCGGAGGTGTCAATGACTCCATTGTTGTTGGTGTCGATGAGCCAGCGGAAACTGCCGGCGACTGGATCGAAACCGTAGGCAGCCAGCTTGTCGAAGCCGTCGGAAACGCCGTTGCCGGCAAACTTGCCCGCAAACACGTCATCGTGAATTCCCATCCCCGAAACGCCACTGACGCCGGACGCAAGCCCCAGCGAGAACGTCAGGTCGCGATTGGTAAAGTCGTTGTCCTGGCCTTGCGGATCCCACACCATGTTGCCGTTGATGTCGACGAAGACAGCGCCGGCGGCGTATGTGCCCAACTCGGGCCGGCTATCGACGGTGAATCGGGCCACGAAATTACCGCCCGGCTGGCCATCGCCGCTCGGAAAAATCGGCGTGCCGACCGGCTCGATGGCATTGCTTTCTCCGTCGAGCTGATTGCCCGCCGGATCCACCAGCCCCGTGGATTGGATCGTCAACGTGAAGCAGTCGTCGGGCAGCGGCTGCGCGAAGACAAGTTGAACGGTCGCCAGGGCCTTTTGTCCGGCGATGGGCAAGAAGGTGGGCGGATTGTTCGGATTATTCGTGACAATCACCTGAGTGATCGGAATCACGCCGTTGTGATCGCCTTGCACCACGAAGATGCCGGGATTCGGCAGCGTGAACGGTAGGCCAGGCACCGGGTTGGACGTCTGGATTGCGTTACGCAAGAAGGCCGCGTCCTCGACCGGCAAATCCTGTACATTGATGATCAAGCTGTTGACCAACGGCGTCGGGCCGTCTTCGTTGTGGTTCAACTTGAGGCCGAACAGATCAAAGGTCGAGCTCGTGCTGTTGATCTGGATCGCGGGTATTCCGTTCGCCGGAGACGCGATTTGCGGGCCCGCGGTGTCGAGGAAGATGCTCAATAGTCCAGGCGCGCTCAGATTGCCGGATGGATCTTCGGCGGTAACCAGGAGTTTCCGGACGCCGTCATGTGGGAAGTAGACGGGATCGTTCAGATCGACATCGGAAGTTACGACCCAGCGGCCACCGGGATATTGGTTGGTGCCATCCAACGGGGTCGCCACCGTTTGTCCGATCAAAAAGTCCGTGGGATCCACGATGCCGTTGTTGTTCAGGTCCGCGTACAGTTTGACAATCGAGTTGGCTTCCGCCGTGCCGAAAAACGTGGGCTGGGTGTTCGAGGTAATCCGGTCGGTGAACGTTGCAGGTTGGCCGATCACGCCGGTATCGCTGGCCGCATCGAGGCCGTCATTGGACAAGAATGGCAGGCCGAAAAAAACTGGCGGAGTATGGGTGTCCACGACGATCTCCAACGGCAGGCTGCGGTCGCCGAAGCCGTTCTGCGTCGGCGTCGCCGGATCGATCAACTGCACCCGGGCCGTGATGAAGTGGCTGCCGTCGGACAGCGGCAGGAACGGCCCCGGCGCTGACGGGAACTGGAAGGAATAGACTCCCTCCTGGCCCGGGACCGGCGCCGCGAACCCAACCAGTGTTTGCGGAGCGGTGCCCAACTGCGGTGGCGTGCTGCCTTCGTCAAAGATGGCAATGCGATAGCCGGGTGCGGTGTTGAGCGGATCCGTCGAGGGGTTGAACGGAATGACGATCGGCCCCATCGGTGGCACGCCGCCGGCGGCTGGATTGCCCGGCAAATCGTGCAGGAAGATGGCGTCATCCAGCCGCAGGAAAATGATCGGGGTGTTATCGCGCGTGACATTGTCCAGTTGCGACCTGCCGGTATCGCTACTTTCGATTTGGAAAGTGCTGCCCGCCGCGGGAACTACCGGGATCGTGCCCGGAGGTACGATCGGCAGAGGCGTTACGCTCAAGGGGGCTGAGAGCGTGAAGGTCGCGGTCCCGCCCGCCGAGGTGTAGGTCAAGATCTGGCCCCGCAGCCCGTTGGCGTTGCCCGAAGTGAAATCGATGAATTTACCGTTGTAGGCGCCGTTCACGG
>JACQFF010000089.1 GCA_016200205.1 Planctomycetia bacterium | reverse complement strand
CCGAGCCAAGCGAGATTCCGCGATGGGTGGACCACGCCGCAAGCTGCTCAAGCCGGTCACCGTGGCGGGCGGCGCGTTGACGGGCCGGCTGATGGAATCGTTCGTCGACTACTTGCGCAGTGAATGCCACCTTTCGGAAAACACGGTCACGGCATACCATCGCGATCTGCGCCGCTTTTACGCCTGGCTCGCGGGGCGCCGGGTTGCGCAGCTTTCGATTCAAGAGCTGGCCGATTATGCCGGCTGGTTGCACGGTCGCAAACTCGCGCCGGCCAGCATTGCCAGGCATATCGCTTCGCTGCGAATTTTTTTCCGCTATCTGCAACTCGAAGGCCTGCTGCGCGAAAACCTGGCGGAACTGCTGGGCAGCCAAAAATTGTGGGAGCGCGTGCCGCACGTTCTATCGCCGACGATGGTGGAACAGTTACTGGAAAGCCCCCAGCCGGGCGAGCCGCAGTGGCGGCGCGATCGGGCCCTGTTGGAACTGTTGTATGCCACCGGCTGCCGGGCCTCGGAGCTTTCGCATTTGAAATTGCAGGACGTGCATTTGGACGAAGGCTACTCGCTGTGCCGCGGCAAAGGCGACAAAGAGCGGCTCGTGCCGCTGGGGCGGCGGGCCATCTTGGCCATCCGCGATTATTTGGCCTTCGAACGTCCGACGCTCGTGGCGCACGTTTCGCCCGAACCGAGTTGGCTACTGGTGTCGCGTCGCGGATTGCGACTGCGGCGCGAGCGGATTTGGGAGTTGTTCAAGCGTTTTGCCGCCCGGGTGGGCATTTCCACCGACATGAGCCCACACACGTTGCGGCACAGTTTTGCCACGCATCTGCTAGCCGGCGGAGCCGACTTGCGCCAAGTTCAAGAAATGTTAGGACACGCCAGCATTGCCACCACGCAAATCTATACCCACGTCGATCCCGCGCGGCTCAAAGCGGTCCACAAGCAGTTCCACCCCCGCGGGTAAAACCGCGCGAGTGCGAATCGTCGAAGTGAAGCCGCGCGCCGGGCGAACGCGCGCAGTCCGCCCGGTTCAATCCGACTTCCTGGGCGGCGAAAACCTGGTCTGCTGGATCAGCTTGACCATGTGAGCGCGAGGGAAAAAGGGATAGGCAATCTCCCGCCACTCTCGACGCCTGGACCATCCCATTTTCTCATCGGCGTCGAAGCTCTTTTCTTGACAGCAACGATAAACAGCGCGAAAATGGCAGCCCGTGCATATGCGCCGCCCGGGATGGGGGTGTGCCGGCGCATCGAGTGGGGAGACGAGCAGTCGATCTATCGCAGAACAGATCGGGTTTTAGAATCCCGGGGGCGGGTGACGATGAGAAAGTCCCGGGCGTTCACCCTGGTCGAGCTGCTGGTGGTGATTGCCATCATCGGCGTGTTGGTGGCATTACTATTGCCTGCGATTCAAGCGGTGCGGAAAGCGGCCCGACGCGCGAGTTGCACCAACAACCTCAAGCAGTTCGGCACCGCACTGCACAACTACCACGATTCGCTCAAAACATTCCCGGCAAAGGTTATCCGCTGCTGGGCGGCACGAATTACGTGTTCTCGAAAGGCGTGACCGACGCCTGTTGCGGTGGCGGAGACGACCAGCACATCGTGCCGCCCGGCCCGCCGTGGGTCCCTATTCAGGAACGCGGCGTGTTCGACTTTCTGTGGGCCACGCCGATCCGTAAGATTTCCGATGGAACCTCCAACACCATTGCGGTCGGTGAAGGGGCTTACGGCGAGAATTGGCCAGTCAGCGGGATTCTGACTGTCACCAGTCGCGTTGTTTTGCCGTCCGGCACCGGCGCCGGACGGTTTGCCATCCAGGCTTGGATTGCCTCGGAGCCAACCCCCACGGTGGACATGCTGACCTATCAGCAGCTTTCGACCATGATGGGTAACGACATTACCGTTGTCCCCGACAATTGATCGGGTGAATTTTTGGACAGCCGATCCAATCGCCTTTACTGTTGGGCCCAGGTGCTGTTGGGGTATTTTTCTTTAAGCAAGTTGCGGGCTTGGGTGGCCCGATCGGCTTTATCCACGTCGGACCACAGCGTGGCCAGGTTGGCCAAGGCTTCGGCGTGCTGTTCGGGGAAGCGGGAATACAAGAGATCGACGTGCAGGAAGGCCAGCAAGGCTTCCTTTTTCTTGTTGGCCGCCTTGTAGCAGTTGCCCAAGATGTTGTACGCCCGGGCGTGGAGCTCGAGGTTTTCGGCATCGGCCTTGGCGATGATGGCTTCGACCGACTTGATCGCCTCGTCGGTTTTTCCGGCTGCGGCCAGTGCCGAGGCCTTGCCCAGCGAGGCGCCGAGCTTTTGGCGGTCGGCGTCTTTGCCAGAGGCGTCGATGGCCAGCACGTCGTCAAATTGCTTCGCGGCCAGATCGTATTGCTTTTGGCCGACTAGGGCCCGGCCCCGCAGCACGCCGGCCCGCATCTTGTAATCGGGCCAGGGGGCGGTCGCCAGTTTGGCGTAGTACGACTCGGCCTGGTCGAACTTGTTCAGTCCCGCCAGCAGGTCGCCCAGGGCTTCGCAGGCTTCGAAGTAATGAAAACTGGCGCCGTGAGCCTTTTCGAATGCCAGCAATTGCCGGCCGGCATCGGCCTTGGAGCCGCTGCCCGCCAGCGCCAGCCGCGCGGCCGCCAGCGCTTTGAAGAACTCGATATCCTGCACGATTTCCGCTCGTTTGATTTCGTCGACGTCGATCTTGGCCAGCATGGCCACGGCGTCGTCATAGCGTCCGGCGCGGACGGCGATGCGGGCTTGGGCCAGGTCGTTTGGCTCGGCATCGAACGCGACCGAGTCGACGACGTTGACGGCAAATCGTTTCGGCGTGGCGCCAAGTTTCACGACAATTTCCGTGGGACTGATTTCCGTGATCTCGCCTGTCTGTGTACCGGTGGCGTGTTTCACCCTGTCGGCCGCCGCCAGGCGAGAGCAGGGCAAAACAGCCAGCAGGGCCAGCCCCGAGTAAACGCACGGCTTGTTCATACGAATCTCCTGGATCAATCTTATTTGGCGAGTTTGGCCGCGGCCGCGGCCTCGCGTTCCTTGAATTCAGCCAGCCCGGTGACCTTGTTGCCCAATTCTCTTTGAATCTGTTTCAATTGCCGGTCGTACTTGTCGGCAGATTCTTCGCCGCCTAGCTTGGGGTGCAGTTTGTAGGTTATCCACAGATCCTGTTTGGCCGCTTCGAGAACCTTGTCGCGTTTGGCCTTGTCTTTGAGCGTCAGGCTGTACCGATAGCGCGATTCGGCCATGTTGAGCCGCGCCAGGTGAAAGCTCTCCTCGAACTTGGGGTCGCCCGTGGTGATTCGGTTTTCGATCAGTCTCGAGAGTTGGTTCCAGCCCCAGATCGCGTTTTTTCCGTCTTTTCCCGGCGTGCTGCCGGTGATCGCCCGGGCGTATGCGAGGGGGTCGACGGCGCCTTGGGCCTGGTAGGTCTCGGCCGCCTGAATTTGAGCGGCGGTCAGCATCGGTTTTTGTTTCAGCACGACGAGTAAGACCTTGATCGCCTCGTCGAACTTGCCGGCACGCTTGTAACAATCGGCTAGCCGCAGTCGAACCCCGATGAGATTTTCGCTCTGGGTTGCGAGCTCGGGATCCTTTTCGGCAAACTCGATCATCCGCTGATAGGCGGCGGTCGCCTTTTGAAAATAGGTTTTCGCCTTCGCCGCCAGGCTTGGACCCCCTTCATCGAATCCGGTGGCCAGGCTGTAATAGGTCTCGCCGACCCAGTTGAGCGAAGCATAGCTGTTGCCGCTATTTCGTTTGGTGACGCGATCCAAGAAGACTTCGAAGGCCCTGGAAACCGCTTCGAGCTCGTTTTTCTTGCCGGTTTTTTGCAGCTCTTGCAAATGTTGCTGCAGTTCTCGGCCCAGGCTGATGTAAATGGCGGTCAGGTTTTCCGCCGCTTTGGCGTCGCCCGTGCCTTGCACCAGCTTTTCCAAGGCGTCCATCGCCTCTTCCGCTTTTTTGAGCTGCTGTGGACGAACGGCCACATCGGCTCGCAGAGCCAGTTTGTAGGTTTCGATCGCGAACGCTTGGGTTGCCAAGGGGCTACCCGATTTGACCAACGTCAGCGGGCCCATTTTCGGATGCTCCAGCCACCCGATGGCCTTGTCCGGTTCCGCGGTGTCGACGCAAATCTGCGCCAGCGCAAACACGGCGGCCGCCATCGTGGCATCCGCGGTTTCGGCTTTTTCCATTCGCGAGATGCCCTTGGCGAGCAGGTCCTGGGCCTGTTTTCTGAGCTGATCCAATTGTTCCTGCTTGGGGCGCTCTTCTGGAGGCGCTTGGGAGCCCCGCAAGTAAGCGGACCAAAGCGCCTGGCCGGCCCGCAATTCGGCCTGACCACGACGGGCAGAGGTGGCGGATATCTTGCCGAGATACTCGAGCACCTTGTCGAGTTGCTTTTGCGAGGCGGCGAAATTCAACAGTGTCAGAGCGGCTTCGTCGGCCTCTTCCTGGTCGGGCCAGGTTTTGAACGTGTATTGGGCAATATCTTGCAGGCGCGACGCTTCGAAATCCTGCTCGGTGGCTTTGTTCTCGGCGTACAAGCGCATATACGCGGCCAGCGCGACGAGCGCCCCCTTGCGACCCGCCTGGCTGTCCGGATATCGGTGCGCGAGAAAGTCGCCCATCACCGCCGCGTCGTAGTATTGGCCGGCATCCCAGGCCAAATAGCACACGTACCAGCGGGCCGAATTGAGGTCGTCGATCTCGGTTTTTTTGTCGCTCAACGTCAGCGCGAGCTGGAATGCCTCGCGGGCCGCCGCGGCGCTTTCCTTTTGTTGCCGCTGGAGATTTGCGACGGCCGCCTTGTCGGACTTGCTTTGCGCGAGTTTTAGAGCCACGCCCGCTTCTTGCATCTGCCCCAAAGCCTCGTTGCCGCGTTCGAAGGCGTCGGCAAACGTGGCCGGATCGCTTGCTGATTCCTTCTGTTCTTTTTGGTCTTTACTGCCTCCCAACGCGACCAGCAGCATCTTGGCCGGCCGCTGATATTCGCCCGGATGCTTCGCGACCGGCCCCACGTATTGGCGGGCAACGCTGACCAGTTTTTTTCGATTGGGGTCTTTGCTCGGCAGGGCGTTGGATTGGGCTTGATAGGCCAATGCCGTCAGGTAGCGAATCGCCAGCGCATCGGGATCCGTTTGCGAGCCGCCCGCCTCTTTTTCCCAACGCTCGCCGCGCTCGATCGCCTCTTGATATTTTTTCTCGCTCTCCTTGGTCCAGCATTCCAGCGCCTGGCGCGTGCTTTTGGTCTTGATCGAGCGGGTGTCGGGGTTCGGCGGCAAGTCCATCAACTCCTGGTAACAACCCAGGGCTTGTTTGATTTCGCCCATCTCCTGAAAGCACCGCCCCTCCCACAGTCTCGCCAATAGCCCGGCCGCTCGCGTGCGGTAAGCCTTGTCGATTTCCGCAAAACTCTCGACCGCGGCTTGCAAATGCTTTTTGGCTTCCGCGCTCTGGGGAGCGAACGTCTTGGCCAGCTCATAGTCGACGCCTGCGCGCAGCATGCGGACTTGGGCCAGGTCGCCGGAGACTTGACGCTTTTGGGCTTGCAGATCTTTTTCCGCGACCAGCTTGGGAAATTTTTGCCATTGGAGATCGAGATCCTTCTCGGCCGCGGTAAATTGCACTCGGGCCTGTTCGAAGAATTTCCGCGCTTCGGCGATCAACGGTTCTTTCGGCGCCGCTTGCCGGGCTAGTTCTACTTTTACCCGGCCACGTTCGACGAGGATATTGGCCGTTTGGTTCTTGGCCGCGGCGGCAAACTCGTGCAGCGGAAAACTTGCTTGGAATTTGGCGAACAGCTCATTCGCCTTGGAAAGCTGCGTCTCGCGAGCCCCCAAATCGCTCAAACGCGAGGCGCTCTCGAGCAGGGTCACACCCTGCTCGTACAACACCCGCTGCTTGACGCTGTCGGCCAGATGCGGATGGCCGCCGAGCAGATCCAGATAGTCGATCGCTTCGTCGTACATTTGCCGCTGCCGTAAAGCCTCGAGGAACGCCTCGACTGGCTCGTCGGCGCGAGCGCCAGCGGTCAGGCCGGCTGCAGCCAAGGCGAGCACCAGCGGCTTGAGCCAGCGGGCATTGTGGATCATCCCTACCTCGACGAGCGCTTTACGATGGGCAGCTTCCCTGGTGGGATCTCGCACAAGCGAACGAATCCGCGTTAAAAAAAGCACGGTTGCGGGCGAGAAAAGGCGGTAGTGGATTTGTGCGGTTTACCCAATCCGGGAGCGCCCTTCCGGACCGCCTCGCCTGCCGCATTAAGCAAATTATAACCTGCCGCTCTCAAACACAACCCGTGCTGGTGACACCGATTGCGTTTTGCGGCGGCAAAATCGGCCGATTCGGCATGACCGCGCCATTGACTTCGTAGGCCCCAATGAGTGCGCGCCGGCCATAGCGCTTCGGCGCGGCAGCCGCTAGCGGAGCTTTTCCGCGGATTTGACGATGGTTAGCAGGTGGTGGAAAGCGGGCTGCTCGGTCAGACGCGGATCGGCTTGGGTGGCCAATTCGAGAATCCGTGCCAGCGGACGCGGGCTCGGGGCATAATACGACCCGCGCAGCGCCTCGGCCGCCTTGGCCGCGATGATGCCTTGCTGCAACCAAGGCGGCGCTTGGCTAAAGGAACTGGCAAATTGGCCCCGCTGGATCGGCTGTTTCACATGTCGCGACTGGCCGTTGACCGGCTCCGTCCAGGTCAGCTCGGCGGTCGCCACCCAATCAGCCCCGCCGGGCTTCATCCACAATTCATATAATCCGGTGGCGGTTTGATCGGCGTGCAAGTCGACTTCCAAGGGGTCGCCCGCGGTGCCGGTGAGCGTGGCCGACTCATGGCCCATCAATCGATAACCGGTCACGACCAGCGGGTTAAAGGTCAATTTGAGCGAAACACCGCGGGCCGTGGTCAAGGGCCGGCCAATGAGCTGTTCCACAAGCGCGTCGTAAACTTCGATGGTCGAATCGGCCAGGGTGAACTGGCCATGCCCCGCTTCGGCCAGATCGGCCCATCGAGAATCGGGGCCAGTCGAACCCACGCGAATTATCTCCCAGCGGATCTTCGCGTTTGACATTTCTCCAAGCGTTTGGCTCGACTGTTCAAAAGCGGCTTCATCCAAATCTCCGCCGGCGGCGGTAATCACGACGACTCGCTGTGCCGCCGGAGACTTGAAAGCGAGGGCCGTCGTGGCGGCCGATTCGATGGCTGCGGCGAAATTGGCCGCGCCGACCGGCTGCGGGAGCGCGTCTGACGAGAGCAGGGCTTGAAGGTCTCGTCCGGTGGCGTCTTGCAACAAAACGCGTGGGCGCTCGGCATAACCGATCAGCGTCAACCGATCGGCTGGCGTCATTTGCCGGGCCAGTTTGTCCAGGCCGCGCTGGACCGTTTCCCAATGGGCACCTAACCGCATACGCGTCGACATATCCACCACCGCAATCAATCTTGCCGGCGGATGGGCCTGCGTATGCGAAGTTGCCGCTTGCACGGTCAATTGCAGCAGTTTCACGTTATGATCGCCCAGCGGCGAAGCGCTTCCGGCCGCATGCAATGCCAGGCCGCTGGCCGGAGCAGGGGGAAGTACGTAATCTTGTGCCGCCAAAAAATCCTCCACGCGAATTTCTTCGGCAGGCGGCAACCGTCCGCTTGGCGCGCCGCGGAGAGCCAAATCATAACTGGTGGTGCGGAACGTAAACGGGACCTTGCTGGAGAGCAAATCTTTGTGGGCCGCGGGAGACGCAAACGGATGCTCCCCGTGCTTCAATTGAAACAATAAGTCGTACCCAGGAACCCGCGGCGGGGCGACGCCGCGCGGCGCGCTGTTTTCCAAGGCGTCCAACTCGGGCAACCGCTCCAGGCGTCCATCAGCACCCAAGGCCGCCTGCGAACGAAGCCTGGCGTCAATCGCCTGTTTCAATGTTGAACCGATCGCACTGACGTCGGCAAGCGTGGGCAGCGGCAACTTCGAAGATTCGACGCTATGCGTGGTCTGGGAATCTTCCGCAGGCTCAGCGGTTCGTGCTTTGGCCACATCTTCCAGCCTGGGTGCCGCGATTTGCGCATCGGTCGTGCGACGAGTCGAGTCGCGATTCATTTCGGCCGGTTGTCGCGCTACGTTGCGCTCGGACGGGCCAGGCGATTGCGTGACGAACACCAGATAGCCCACGGCGCCAAGGCTTACCATCAGAAACAGCGAGGCGGCCAGAGCCATTTGCCGCCATAAGGGCACCGATCTTCGGCGGGCGATTCGCCTCAGGCGAGATTCCAGATAGCCCGGCACGGGCACGTCGCGCAGGGCGTCGTCCAACCATGTGTCGGCATCGGCTGCGTCACGCGCGGCACCGTTTTCCGCCAGCCGCGACAACAGATGGGGCGGGAACGGCACATTGCGCAACTGGGCGTCGATCCAGCGATCAAACTCAAAATCGGGCATGAAAAAACGCGAGGGTAATTCCGGAGGGATGCAAAAATCAGCCAGCCGTCGATTTCGCCACAATCAGCCAATACTCACGCAGACGCTCTCGGGCGCGGCTCACTCGCGAAAGTACCGTTCCCAACGGCACTTTCAGCAAATCGGCCGCTTCCTGGTGGGTCAGCTCGGCCACCACCACCAGCAGCAGCGATTCGCGCAGTTCCAGGGGAAGACGATTCAGCGCATGTTGCATTTCATCGGTATATTCGTTCGCCAACGGATCGACCGCATTGACTCCCACTTCGACCGTGAAGTTACCACCGGTGGGCCCGGGCAAAGTATGCCGGCGCCATCGGTCGACGACTCGACGCCGCAAGATCGCCACCAGCCAGGCCCGCTGACTTCGGCCCGGTTGATAGCCGTGCCGGCTCGTCCAGGCCGAGCGATACGTCTCTTGAACAATGTCTTCGGCTTCGTGACGGTCGCCTACCATGCGGTAAGCCATGCGATACAATGCGGAGCCGTGATCGGCAACAAGGCGGTTGAAAGCAGCCTGTGACAGTGCCACTTCTCTCCTCCTTAGACAGAGCCTGTCCTCGTCGGATGGGCCTGGCACTGGCTCCCTGAGAAGATTCGCCCCCGCAGGCCAGGATTATTGCAGTCAAGAACCGACTGCCCACGTCGAAGACAGGTCAAACGTACGCACTCACGAGCGATATGAGTCCCTTCGCGTTCATGCATCGTAGCGGATTACGGGGGGTTCTTACAAGTAGATTTTCTTAAAAATTTTTGCAGCAAAGCCTGTTTCGACAACCATTTAAGCCTCGCTCACCCGAACAGCGAGCGTTGCGTGTCGGGGGGATTCTCCGGCGCCAGGCCCAAATGGTCGTACCCGGCCGCGGTCACTTTCCGCCCGCGAGGCGTGCGTATGACCAATCCGCTGCGGAGCAAGTAAGGTTCGACCTCATCGCTCAACGTATCGATGGCCAGGTTCATCGTGTGCGCGACGGCTTCGACGCCCACCGGCCCGCCGTGAAATACGCGGACGATGGTTTCCAGGTATTTACGATCCTGGCCGTCCAATCCGAGCCGATCGATGGCTTGCATGTCCAGTGCCGCGTGGGCCAACTCGAGCGTCACCTTGCCGTCGGCTTTGCTGGTGACATAATCGCGCACCCATCGCAAGCGATTGTTGGCCAGGCGAGGCGTGCCGCGACTGCGCGAAGCAATTTCGCGGGCCGCATCGGCGTCGATTTTCATTTGCAGCTTGCGCGCGCTGCGGCTGACAATTTCCGTGAGCTCCTCGACGCTATAGAAATCCAAATGCTCGCGGATTTGAAAACGATCGCGCAACGGCGCCGACAACAGTCCGGCTCGCGTGGTGGCGCCGATCAGCGTGAAGGGACGCAGGGTCATGTTGATCGTGCGGGCATTGACGCCGTCGCCCAGCAAAATGTCGATGCGAAAATCCTCCATCGCCGGATAGAGGAATTCTTCGACCGCTTTGGGCAGCCGATGGATTTCGTCGATGAACAGCACCGAGCCTTCTTCGGCATTGGTCAGGTACGGAATCAGATCCTTGGGGGCCTGCAGCACGGCGCCGCTGGCGATCTGACATGCGACGCCCAGGTCGCGCGGAATGCAGGTGGCGAACGTGGTTTTGCCCAGGCCGGGCGGTCCATCGAACAAGATATGGCCGAGCGTGTCGCCCCGTTTGCGGGCCGAGTCGACCGCGATTTCCAGCCGCGCGTACACGTCGCGCTGGCCGACCATGTCTCGCATGTGCTGCGGGCGCAAGTCTCGGTCGTCGTCGTTGGTCGCCGGAGTACTGCGCAATACGGGCTCGCGCACGCGACTTTGCCCTCCGTGGTGGTATTGTGAACACCAGCAATATACCGCCGGGGCCCGCCCGGTGTCAGTGGGAAGGCGTTTCAGGCTTGGCTCTGCTGATAGATGGCCTGCAGCAAGTCCTGTACGTCCTTGAATTTTTTCTTTTGCACCAGGGCGGCGTCGACCAGCCGTCGCGCATCGCTCTCGGAGTGCCCGAGTTTGCGCAAAACTTCGAACGTTTCGCTCACGACGTCTAACTCGACTTGAGTCGTCGAAGGTTCGTCGCGGGCCGCCATCAGCGCGAACTTGGGAACTTTGCGGCGGAGCTTTGCCACGATTCGTTCCGCCGTGGCCGGACCAACCCCTGGCAGGCCGGAAAGCGCCTTGGTGTCTTGTTCTTCGATGGCCGTGGCCACCTCGCGCACGGGCCGGACCATGGCCCGCAACGCTTTTTTCACGCCCACGCCGTCGACCGAACAAAACAGCTCGAAGAATTCTCGCTCGACCTCCGTCAAGAACCCGACCAGCCGGGGCGTTAGCCGTCCCTGCATCGGATTGCCCTCCAGATATTCGATGGTGTACAAGCGGATTTCTTGCTGGACTTTCGTCTGGAGCTGGCGTCGCGAGAAGTCGGGGATGAGAATCTCGTATTCGAATGCGCCGACGCCGAGCGTCAGAGTGTCTTCGCCCAGCTCGAGCAGTTGGCCGGTAATTTTGGTAATCAAGGGTGCCCCCGCGTTTGAATAGCGAACAGCGGATTCAGGCTGGTCTTTGCTGGATGAGCGATCGCCGCACTTGGAGATAGTAATGGCACAGGGCAATGGCCAGCGCATCGGCCACGTCCGGCGGATCGGGAATTTGGGCCAGGTGCAGCTCCCGGCGGATCGCCAACTGGATCTGGCTCTTGGGAGCCCGGCCGTTGCCGGTAAGCACCTTCTTGATTTGCGTGGCGGAGTAGTGCATCACTCCAATCCCGGCCTGCGCGGCGGCCAGGCAGATCACCCCGCGGGCATGGCCCATCAAAATCGCGGTGCGCGGATGTTTGTAGTGCGCATAAAGTTGTTCGACCGCCATCGCGGTCGGCGCCAGCGTGGCGATCACGTCGGCCACACCGGCGTGAATTTCGTGCAAGCGGGCACTGAGCGAACCTTTGGTCCGCCCCCGCACCACTCCCGCTTCGCACAATTTGATGTTGCCGCGGGTGGCCTCGAGCACGCCGTAGCCAGTGATGTTCAAGCCGGGATCAATGCCCAAGATGCGTAGCGCGGGAGCGCTCATTTGATGGTCCACTCGGTGCCGCCGGGGCGATCTTCGAGCACCACGCCGATCTCGCCGAGAACCTGGCGAATGCGATCGGCCGTGGCGAAGTCTTTTTTGGTTCGGGCGACGGCGCGCAATTCGATGATCAGGCTCATCAGCTTCCCGGCCAGTTCATTGTCGCCCGTCGAAGGTTTGGCCACGGGAACCCGGAACAGGCCCAGCGTGGTGGCCAGTTCGCGTAGCGTAGCCGCGCCCTGAGCGAGCGTGGCGAGCTGCGCTTCGTCCGGCTTGCGATTCTCCAGCTTCTGGTCGTCGGCGTATTTGTTGAGCGTGCGGACCAGCTCGAACAGATCACCAACCGCGCCGCCGGTGTTGAAATCGTCGTCCATCGCCTCGAGAAATCGCCGGCGATGTTCGGCAATTTGCTTTAGCGTGGGATTTGCCTGATGCCCGAAATCGCCGGCCGGGCGCTTGTTGGCAAAGGGCGTGGTATAAAAGCTCTGGCCGGTGACGCGCTCGTAGCGCTTGAAGAAGCGGTAGAACTGTTCGAGCCCGGTGCCGACTTCCTCGATGCGGCCTTCGCTGAAATCGATCGGCCGGCGGTAGTGCGTGGAGAGCAGGAAAAAGCGGATCGTCTCCGGCGCGTGCCGCCGAAGCAGATCGGTAAAGGGAGCGGCGCCTTTGGATTTTCCGAGCTTGCCGGCTTCTTGACCCTGCTGGTCGCCAACCTCGACTTCGCGCGTGGCGCGGCCGCCGACTTTGCCCACTTCGTTCGAGGCCTGCATCAAACCGTTGTGCATCCAGAATTTGGCCATCGGCTTGCCATGACAGCATTCGCTCTGCGCGATTTCGTTTTCGTGGTGCGGAAAGACCAGATCGAGCCCGCCGCCGTGGATGTCGAACGTCTCGCCCAGGATGCTGCGGCTCATGGCCGAGCATTCGATGTGCCAGCCGGGCCGGCCCTGGCCCCAGGGGCTGTTCCACGAGGGCTCGCCGGGCTTGGCGCCCTTCCACAACGCGAAGTCGGCCGGCGACCGCTTGCGCTCGGCCATCTCGCCCCCTTCGCCTAGCATGCTGCCCACGTCCCGATTGCTCAGCTTGCCATACTGAGGATCGCGGGCCACGTCGAAGTAGACGTCCCCTTCCGATTCGTAAGCAAAACCCTTGTCGATCAGGCAGCCCGTGAGCTTGATGATCTCCTCCATGTTTTCGGTCGCGCGCGGAAAATGATCGACCGTGTCGATGCCCATCGTGTCGAGGTTACGCATGTAATCGGCCGTCATTTCCTCGGCCAGCGCCGGCATCGTCATTTTGCGATTGCGCGATTCGGCGATCAACTTGTCGTCGACGTCGGTCACGTTGATCACGAGCGTGACCTTGTAGCCGGAGTACGAGAGATAGCGTTTCACGGCGTCGAAGATTACCGGCCCGACCATGTGGCCGACGTGGCTAGGCTTGTAGACCGTCGGTCCACAGAGATAGATTCCCACCTGGCCCGGCTTGACCGGTTCCAAGGGCTCTTTGGTCTTGGAGAGCGTGTTGTAAACTCGAATCGTCATCCGAGGCTCGCTTTTCTGGGCGGCGTGAGAACTGTCTTTAAGCGTGAGCATCTCAATCCTTTGAGAGTATTTACGTCGGGTGGGCGTTGTCCTGGTTACACGACTTTCTCCAGCAGGGCCACGCACTCGGCCATGATTGCTTCCTCTCGGCCCACCGGGCCTACGCTCTCGCCGGTCTTGGCCTTCAGGCCGACGCAATCGGCCGGCACGCCCAGCAGGGCCGCGATCCGCTGGCGAATCGTCTGTTTATACGGCGACAGTTTGGGCTGTTGGGCAAAAACAATGCAGTCGATGTTCACGATCCGAAAGTCTGCCGCGGCGATCTTTTGCCAGGCGGCTTGCAACATTTCACCCGAGTCCCGGCCCCGGTTACGCTCGTCGCTGTCGGGGAACAGTTCGCCGATATCGCCCAGAGCGGCCGCCCCCAACAGCGCGTCGGTGACGGCGTGCAGCAGGACGTCGGCGTCGCTGTGGCCGACCGCGTGCAGGTGAAAGGGAATATCGGTCCCGCCCAGCCGCAACGGTCCGCCCGGCGCCAGCCGATGGGTGTCATGCCCGATTCCAATGCGTGAGCCTTGCGTGGCGTGGTCTCCTGATTCTTCTTTGGTCACATCCACTTACACGTATTACACGTTCGCGCGGGGATTATAACGCAAGTGGGATTTGCGGACAACGCGAGGGAGCGCCGGCCCTGGTATTGGCACTTCTGAGGCAACATACTTTGGTTGACATTGCCACTCGTTCGGGGTAGTTTCGGGGTTCTGAAATTCATTTGCGTGTGGTCGGAGGTGACCCATGCGTTGGCGGAGTGATCGCGGCGCATTTTCGCTCGTTGAATTGCTGATTGTCATCGGCATTCTGGCGATCTTGGCTGGCTTGCTACTTCCGGCCGTGCAATACGCTCGGGAGAGTGCCCGTCGCGCGACCTGCCACAGTAATCTGCGGCAGATCGGAATTGCTCTGCACAGCTACCACACGGCCCACCGGGTCTTGCCGCCGGGTGTCATTTGGTCGCCGTATGGCGAGCCGCTGGGAGGCGGCGTGCTGCCGATTGGCGTTATCGACCGCGTGGCTAAGTATGGCACGTTGGATAACGACACAATCTATGCCAATTGGGTCGTGATGTCCTTACCGCAACCCGAAGAGGAGGCTTTATTTCAACAGTGGGATCGCAGCGTACCGGTCTCCAACGCGGCGAATGCGAAGGTTCGCACCGCCGAACTGGCGATCATGAAATGCCCAAGCGATCCATATAATTCAGTGCACTATGTGCGCGGCTTGGGGGTCGGGCTGCAAGGAAACGAGTACGCTCGCGGCAATTATGCGATCAACGTCGGGCCGGACAACAACTGCGTCAATGGAACGACGACGCCCGATGGGCCGTGTATCTTGGGATTCATCGCGGCCGGCGGAGATTTGCGGACGAAGAACAGCCAGGTTTGGGGCAGCGGGATCGCCGGCGCTAATCGCTCGTTTCGCTTTAGTGACATCACCGATGGTCTCTCGAAGACGGTCGCTCTCGACGAGATTCGTTCCGGAATCGACCCTCTCGACCCGCGCGGCGTTTGGGCACTCGGCCAGGTGGCTTCAAGTCTTATCGCGCGGCATGGTAAATTTGCCGACGCCGGCGGACCTAACCCCCTCAACCCTGGCAGCGAGGAGTTCATCGGCTGCACGGCCCTGGTGCAACGAGTCGGTCCCAGCAGGTTGGCCGCCGAGCAAATGCCATGCAGCTTCCAGGGGACAGTCGGCGAAGCAAACATTCAGGGCGCTGCGCGTAGCATGCACAGCGGCGGGGTCAACGTGTTGTGTGCCGATGGCTCCGTGCATTTCGTCATCGATGAAGTCGATGCCGACGTGTGGCACGCCATGCACACGAGGGCCGGCGGTGAAACGGCGGACATCTCGTTTTAGATTCGCCGCCACGAGCGAACGAGCACGACCACAACGACCAAGCAACAGGATATCGGCAGCCAATTGCCAGCCAGTGCGGCCAGCGTTGCCCGCCGGTCAATCGGGATTCGCCCTACCGAAACTGGCGCGCCCCATGGCCGGTCGGGAGCCGCGGTAAATTCTCCCGTGCTGCTGACCACTCCCGAAAATCCGCCGTCGACGTTGCGTACAAATGCGCGGCGATTCTCGACTGCCCGCAGTCGCGTCATGTCCAGAATTGCACGAGCCGCGTAGCCCGTGATATCGGCGGTTTCGCGCGAGCACGCCGCGAAGAAATCGGGCTTAGGCGAGAAACCTCGATACAGCCGATCGAAACAGGCATCGTAACAGATCGAGACGCCGCAAGTGAATTTTCCCGCGGCAAAAACCGGCCGGGTCGTGCCCGGAGTCAGGTTTCTGGTGTCGTTCTCGCTTGGGCTCGTCCAACTCCAAGGTGTGAACTCGCTCCAAGGCACGAGAAAGCACTTGTCGTAGCAGCCGAGGTAGCCGGCTTTCGGATCTACAATTGCGGCCGAATTATATCGTAAGTTCGTTTGTCTTCGGTAACACCCGACGATCAAGGTTGAATGCGTGGATTGTGCACAGGCTTCGAGTGCTTTCGTGTTCTCGGACATCGGCTCGTCAATCGTTTCGCGATAAGCGGTTTCTGTCCAAAGCAATACGTCGACTTTCGGAATCTGCTGCACAACGGCTGCCGGCTGGATGGGGTCGGGCATAAGTGCTACCGAGGGGCCTTGCTGGATCGCAGTCTCCCGCAGACGGAACTCGCCGTAAAGCCAAGCTGCCGCAACGACAACAAGGCCGATCACGAGGGGCTTCAGTCGCCTGGAGGCCATTGCGTCAAACAGCGCACCATTGACGGCCGCAACGACTCCGACGACGGCCCATACGCCGCCCAGGTCAGCTACTTGGATCATGTGCAAATAACTCGCTTGCGTAGTGCCGAGCTGCAACCACGGAAATGGGCTCCATGTCACAATCCAACCGAGTTCTTGGCGCAAGAACTCGCTGCTAATCCAGATGACTGGCAGCCCGATGGACATCCCGATCTGAACACCGCGCGCAAATTGACGCGCCAGGTACAGGGTCAGCGGCCAGACCAGCGCGGCGATGCAGCCATGAAGCAGCCACTCGGCAGTGCGCGACTCAAATACACCGCAGCCTCCGAGACGCGTCCGAATAACGTCAAGCGTGTGCAGGTGAAACAACACGCCGCCGAGATAAGTTCCTAAATAGAGCTCAGCGGTTCCCCGCGCCCGCGAAATAGCCGCTGCGAAGGGTACAAGCGCAACCCACGCCAGGATCCCCGCCGGAGGTGGCATAAAACAGAGGGCCAAAAGCGCGCCGGACAGAATCGGCAAGAACAGTTCGATCGATACTTGGCCCGCGATGGTCCGTATCCTGCGCGCAGACGTGTTCAAACTCGTCGGCGCGAGTTCAGTGTTGGAGTGCGAAGCACTCGCGTTCTCGTCAAACAGCGGCGAGAGTGAACTAATGGTCATGCCCTCGTTGGTCGTGGAAACGCGGCGAGCGGACCCCTGTTTCGCGGCGCTCTTTTCATGTTCCGGCAAGTCTTGTCCCCGTTCCCCGAGCGGATAGCAACTTGCCGGAGATGTTATGCCGCCGAAGCACGCTGCCGAATCAAGATGGCAATCACGATACACAGAATGCCCAATCCGACCAGAGCCATCCATAACCGGCCTTGTACAAAGAGGGAGGGAGGGCCAAGCTCCGGCAGTCCAAACGCCGGCAACCTAAACTCCGACTCCGGAATGTTGTGAATCTCAAAGCGCGTGAAGTCCCAGTCTCGCGCGAATTTGGGTTGTTTTGTGGTGCCCCATGCTCCAGTATCCTTGGATCGCCGCATGATAGGATAACCTTCCGCGGAAGGCCCGAACTCAGATTTTCGCGTGTACGTCTGAGCCTGCTCTTTCGGCAACCACACCGCCTGAATTTGATACTCCTCAATCGCCCACAGCCTCTCAGGATTTAGGAAAAGATCTCCACTCCGCATCCAGTGGCTAATTGGTTTCTGGTCTTTCTTGGCGGCAGGTGGCCGGTCGGTTTCAAAGTGCACGACCACCAACTCGCCCGACGCACGATGTGCCGACTCGACGCCTGTTACCTTGAAGCCGGGATCCCGAATCCAATCCGGCAAGAATTTATCTCGGACGTACACCGCAAAAAGTGGGTTCACGGTTACTCCGACCTTCCTTAATAACCACCCTTTTATGTCCTCTAGGTCATTGCTGAGCGACTGGATTTGCCACGGTCCGTCAGGTCGAGTTTTTCTGATTGCGAAGCCATACTTCGAGTTGACGCACTCGACTTGCTCCTGACCGGCATTGAACGAGTCCCGAGGGGGCTCCACCTTAATCGATTTCGCCTCAGAAAGGAAATTGTCACCGGAAATCCTCGACTTTGAGCTTACCTCCATTTCTTCTTGTTCCTCGAAATAGTGGCGTCGATCGATGACTTCGACGTCGGCGTGTTTCGAGAGTTCGATAATTTTCGACCATGCTTTCGGCGCTTCGTCCAAAAACCGAGCGCGCAGAGCGGCATCATTTGCTGATGTCGTGCTGGCCGTTATCACACTCGCTGAGCAAAAGAGGGCCACCACCCAAGCGGGTTTTACGAAAACATGCATTTAAAAGTTTGCTCCACATGTGCGATCGGCAAACGGGATTTCGTCACGTCGCATGCATGAGCCTATCGTCCACGCATTGGCTTAAACAGTAGCCTGCGCGACAAATTTGGGCAGCGGTATCAAGCGCACCCGCGTTTCTTTGTTCGCAATTGCGATGTTTCAAGTCTGGCAACTGCATCCTCCGCTTGCGGTTCTAACATCTTGGCATGTGCAGCTGCAGCCGGAGCAGCCGCTACTCTGCGCGTCATTCGGGATGCACTTTGTTCCAGTGTTGTCTGTGACACATCGATCGCCACATCCACTGCAGCAAGTTCCCCACCAACTACATGTAGCAGACGCTATAGGGGGATATCCAATTACGGTCGCAGCAATCAGCAGGCTAAATCCGAGGGACGCAAAGAAACCGGAACATATATTACGATGAAATCTCATACAGCCCCTCCATTTATTCAGAAGAACAGGGGAAAAACAAAACATGCGTTGAGGGTGTGGCGGGTGGCGCGCCCAACCAGTGTCATCATTCGGCATTGACCAGCGGCTGTGGAATTCGACCTTTCACAATTGCCGATGCACTTCCTCCGCCTGCAACGTCGGAATACACCGTCACAATTTGCCAAAACTCGCCACCCTTACCGCTGAATGCCAGTACGATCGGAAGCCAGCGCGATTCGTGGCCGGGGATTTCCGCAGGAACGTCCTTGGGCAAAACCAGGCAAGAACAACTTGAGTTGGCGCCCAACAGCTTCGCCGGCCGATCGGTCAAATTGACAATCTGCAATCGAGCCGCTCGGCGTTCGCCGAGTTCGCCATCGCCGAGATCCAAAACCTCGGGTAGGATGAGCAATTGTCGGCCCCGCAGGTAACCCAGCGCGGCCGCGAAGGAACCATACTTCCTGCTCAGGCAACCCATCCCTGCGGCCGTGACCACAAAAGCAATACAGAGTGATATGAGCGTCAGGCCACGACTGGCTTACGTATCAGCAACATTATGGTCCTCATCGTGCAACTCACATGCGGCGACAAATATCTTTCGGGCAGTCCCCTCACGAGTCAACAGGCTAGCGCGTCGCCTCGACGGCGAACCCAACCTTAAGCGGGATCGATTCTAAATCCTCCACGAAGACGCTCACACCAACCTCCAAATCCCCTGTGAAATTTGGCTCGCTTTGCAAATCAACCTCCACACGTACCCACCTCAAGCAGACCGTCTATCAAGGGATCGCCATCGCGGAGCAGCTTGCCGGCCTCACTGCAAGAGCCCTCAAAGACTTCGATTCCGGTAGCGCTGCCCGCCGGCGCGCGTGCGGTAGCCTGCGAGCATGCCAGGTTGCTGGCCACCAACGCGACGCCCAGGCCGGCAGTCAGCATCAGTCGATGGGCTCCGGACAGAAACATCGTCGTAAGTTCCGTATTTCGTCCCGGCGGGATTGGCAGCACCAATCGGTACCGTAGGCTCGCTACTGGCGAATTGTCGTCCGTTGAGCGCCCCTCATCAAGGGTTTTAATACCATCCACCAGGGTACCATAAGCACCGTGCCCGGCCGCCTTTCCCCGCCGGTCGGCAATTCTTATAATCCTGTCACTTATGGCCATTATCGAAATCGAAGGGCTGGCGAAGTCCTACCCGGCCGCCTTTCCCCGCCGGTCGGCAATTCTTATAATCCTGTCACTTATGGCCATTATCGAAATCGAAGGGCTGGCGAAGTCCTACCGCGTTTATCAGAAGCAGGAGGGCTTGTTGGCTTCGGTGAAGGGGCTGTTCCGCCGCGCGTACCGCGACGTGGAAGCCCTTCGGGGCATCGACTTGCGAGTCGAGTCGGGCGAATTTGTCGCTTTTCTGGGGCCCAATGGGGCGGGCAAAACCACCACGCTCAAACTGCTTTCCGGCGTGATCAATCCCACGCGCGGCACGGCCCGGGTGATGGGTCATATTCCCTGGCGGCGCGAAAACGCCTACCGCCGCCGCTTTGCGCTGGTGATGGGTCAGAAGAACCAACTCTGGTGGGATTTGCCCGCCCAGGAATCGTTCCGGCTGCACCAACAGATTTACTGCATCGAGCCGGCACAGTTCGAGCGGCGGCGCGACGAACTGGTCGATTTGCTGGGAGTGGGACAGTTGCTCGCTCAGCCCGTGCGGGAACTGTCGCTGGGCGAGCGGATGAAAATGGAGTTGATCGCGGCCCTGTTGCACTCGCCCGAGGTGCTGTTTTTGGACGAACCCACAATCGGCTTGGACGTGGTGGCTCAGCACAAGATTCAGCAGTTTCTGCGCTATTATCAGCAGCAGCGGAAAATGACGGTCCTTTTGACCAGCCATTACATGAAAGACGTGGCCGCGCTGTGCCGCCGGGTGGTCATCATTGCGCAGGGGCAAATGATGTACGACGGCTCGCTCACCGGCATCATCGACCGTTTCAGCAGCCACAAGATCATCACGCTCGTCTTTCCGGGCGATCAGGTGCCAAAGGGGCTTTCGCAATTTGGCGACGTGCTCGAAGAACAGGCTCCCAAGGTCAAGCTGCGGGTCGATCGCCAGGTGATTGCCGATTCGCTGGCGGCCATCTTGGCGCGGCACACGATCGAGGACGTGAGCGTGGAAGATCCACCGCTTGAGGAAGTCATCGCCGAAATGTTTTCGCTCGCATCGGAGCAAGCGGGCGCCGCCGTGGTGAAGTCGCCGGTTTGACGGGTAGCGATTGGTCGAACGGTCCCCTCTCCCATTGCGAGAGGGTTAGGGTGGGGGCGAATTTCGAAACGACTAAACCCTCACCCCGGCCCTCTCCCAGAGGGAGAGGGGGAACAATTGTGCGCCTTGCCAGGAGCGAATTGAATGGGAAATGCGCAGACCAATCCATACGGCAGCGCCAATCTGTCAGGCGCCGCGGGGCACGCCATCCTCAGGCGGCGGGGGCCGCTGGTCATCTGGTGGACCATTCTGCGCATCTCGCTCGAAGAGCGATTGGTCTACCGGGGCGATTTTGCCCTCGGCACGCTGATGCGGTTTTTGCCGCTAGTGACCCAAGTGTTTCTGTGGGGCGCGATCTTCGATGCCGTCGGCGCAGCCACCGGCCAGCCCACAGTGGCCGGCTACCACTATGGCGAAATGGTCGCCTATTATCTGCTGACCCAAATCAGCCGGGCGTTTTCGAGCATGCCGGGGCTGGCCTCCGGCATCGCCCTGCAAATCCGCAACGGCGAAATCAAGAAATTCCTGGTTCAACCGGTCGATCTGGTCGGCTTCCTGCTATTGGGGCGAATTGCCCACAAGCTGGTGTATTATGTCGTCGCGGTCGGACCATTTGCCCTGGTCTTTTTTCTTTGCCGCGGTTTCTTCTCCGGCTGGCCCGAGCCGACGATCTTGCTGGCGTGTATCGCTTCGCTCGTCATGTCGTTCCTGTTGGGCTTTTTTCTGGAAGCGACGCTCGGCATGCTGGGTTTCTGGTTTCTGGAAGTCAGCTCGCTATTGTTCGTTTACATGTTGTTCTCGTTTTTCTTTTCCGGTCACATGTTCCCGATCGACATGCTGCCGGGCGTTTGGGCCACGCTGGTGCGGAGCACTCCGCTGCAATACCTGGCTTATTTTCCGGCGGCGGTGTTCTTGGGAAAAATCCAAGGCGCGGATCTGGTCTGGGGCCTGTCGGTGCAGTTGGGCTGGGTGCTGTTCTTTATCGTGGCGAGCCGCGTCACGTTTTACTTGGGCGTGAAACGTTACAGCGGATTCGGCGGCTAAGAGGGGTTTGCCATGCACGACAAATTGCAGCCACGCGCGGGCGTTCAGCGAGTGCATCCCTCGTATTTGCGCGTCTTCCTGACGTTCGCGCGCAACAGCCTCGTGCGCGATATGACCTTTCGCTCGAACTTTATAATCGAGTGCGTTTCGTCGCTGTCGTGGATGGCGATGAACTTGGGCTATTACCTGCTGATTTTTCAGTTCACGCCGACGATTGGCCAAGACAGCGGCTGGGGCAAGTACGAGTTCTTCGCGTTCCTTGCCACCACGCTGTTCGTCAACAGCCTCGTGCAGGCGTTTTTCATGCCCAACGCCGAGGAGTTCAGCGAATTGATCCGCACCGGCGGACTCGATTTCGCGCTGCTCAAGCCGATCGACACCCAGTTCTTGGTTTCGCTTCAGAAGATCGACTGGTCGTCCTTGTCCAATTTCCTGTTCGCCGCCGGGCTGCTCGCTTTCTCGCTATTCAATCTGACTTACTGGCCGACGCTGGTGCAGATCGTGCTGTATCCGCTGTACCTGGCGTGCGGCGTGGCGATTCTCTACAGCCTGATGATCGCGCTGGCGGCGACCAGCGTGTGGTTGGGCAGAAATCAGACGCTCTACGAGTTTTGGTTCTACATCACCAATTTTTCCCGCTACCCGATGGACATCTATCAGGGCACGATCGGCACGCCGCTGCGGTGGTTCTTCACGTTCATCATACCGCTATTGATCGTGGTGAACGTGCCGGCCCAATTGATGGCCCAACCGCTTGAGACCCAATCGTGGCCCCTGGCCATCTTCACCTTGTTCGCGGCGGTCGGCTGCCTCTGGGGCTCACGAGTCATCTTCAGCCGCGCCATGCTCAGCTACCGCAGCGCCAGCAGTTGAATAGCCGGCAAATCACCCCCCGACAGGAAAGCAACCGGCCGAGCTTACTTTCGCGGCTCGCCAGTGGATTGGTTTTTCTCGAATTTCAGGGACGCTGAATTCATGCAGTAGCGCTCGTTGGTGGGGGCGGGGCCATCGTCGAAAACGTGGCCCAGGTGCGCGCCGCACTGTTTGCACTCGACTTCGGTGCGGACCATGCCGAACTTGCGGTCGGTTTCGGTATGGATGTTTTCCGGTTTGGCGGGGGCCCAAAAGCTGGGCCAGCCGGTGCCGGAGTCGAATTTGGTCTCCGAACTGAACAGTTCGGCGCCGCAGCAGACGCAGCGGTAGACGCCAGGCTCTTTCGTGTTCCAATACTCGCCCGTAAATGCCCGCTCGGTTCCCTTGCGACGCGCGACCTCGTACTGCTCGCTCGTCAGTTGGGCTTTCCACTCGGCATCGGTTTTCGTGATTTTTGGCATAAACGTCGAACCCTCACTGCTCTTAGGTGGATGGGTGGTGACCACGGTGTCGTCGCCTGGCGGTTCGGTCCACTCGTGGCGCAAGCCCCACACGAGCCCGCCGAGCAGGGCCATGGTCGCAGCCAAGGCGATGGCGGTCGGTAGATTCGAGCGGCGGCCGCCTAGCGGGCTGACTTCGTCGGGAGTATCTGGCATCGGGCGGTCCTGAGGAGCCTGTTGAATTGCTTTGATGCGGCGAAGCAAAGATTGGGCTGCGTCCACCGAATCCATACTGGCGGGGCACGGGTGAAACTTTTCGGATATTTTAGAGGTATAGCCATCCTCAGGCCAGGCACGGCTGACGTGAAAAGTCTTGAATTGCACTCCCGCTCAGCCGAACTGGTGGAAAATTGGCAATTCTCTGGGCAAAACGCTTGCAGCGATGCCGGGCGGGAGTATCCTGTTTAGGAGTCCGAGTTGGTCGCAACAGCCCGACGCGTGTCGCCGCTGGCGTGCATCGCACCAATTATCACCATAATTCCAGTCAACGGGAGGGGATCGATGAGGAAGTTAGTTTTGGGCATTGCCGCCCTCGTGGCGTGCGCATTGGGTTCGGCTGCGGCCATGGCCGAAGATTTGGAAATTCTCGATCCGCAAATCGCTCAGGCATTTGCTCAGGCGCTGGTCGAAGCCGCCGACAAGATTGAAAAGCCGCAGGTGAAAGTCGAAGCCGACTCCGAAAAGGCTTGCGGCGTTCACAAAGAGCAAGTCGGTTTGATTTTGGTTCCGCAGAAAGACATCCAGCCGGAAAACGAAGCGGTCAACAAGGATCCAGGCGCTCCGTTGGCCCACTTGTTCATGTCGGTCGGCTACTTCCCGGTGGTCGAGGACAAGCCGGTCGATCAAGCCAAGCTGCGGACGCTGACCTTCACGGGTCAAGACGGCGCCGAGCACAAGGTCAGCTATCTGACGCTGGCCGCCCGTCACACGGATGACGACGCCTGGCACCTGTACGGCTACGGCACCGATGAAAAACCACTCATCGACGCGCGCATCGGCGAAGGCGCCGGGCCCGGCACGCAGCCGCTGGCCTTGGAAGTCAAGGATGTTGAAGACGGCACGGGCACCGCTTACATCACGATTTTCGATCGCTTCCAGTGCAGCTTCAAAGTCAACTACAAGGGTGAATGAGCCCTTGCGTTGGACAGCCGGCGACGGCTTGCCCGATGAATTTCATAACGCGACTGGTGGTCAGGCGCTTTTTCGCTCCCTGGCCGCCAGTTTTTTCATGCGCGAAACACAGGTCGCGCCTCCGCTTTGCGGCTTGGCAGCCCGTGCATCCCTCGCGATCAATTGGCTCACTTTTGTCCCGTGACGTACAATGGATTTGTCGCGGCAGAGGGGCGCAATGCCAGATTCTGCCGGAGGGAAATTCTTTGTGGGTTTACTTCGCGTCATGGTGCCAACGTCAAAGTTCAGTGGCCGCGAAGTCTCTTTCGACGCCCAGCCAAGTCGGTCGAGTATGCTACCGGCGCCCAGCGTGGCCCAGACAACTTGTTGTTTGGGCTCCGAAGGCGCGAGAGGTTGCCAGGACAAAGCTTGGCCGGGACATTTCTCCAGCGCGCTTCTTGTTGCTTCGCAACACCGACAACGAGTTGCCGGTGCTACCCATCGCCGTGCGCCCTTGGCACTCTTATTCCTAGTCGCCGCAGTGTGGGCCAGCGGGTTTACGTCGATGTCTTATGCCGCCGAGTCGACAAAGAAGTCGGTGGCCGACAAGAAAAAAATCGAGCTGCCCGGGCCGTCCGATGCGCCCGTGGTTCGGATCCCCCATCCGCAACCGCGCAAGCCCACCGATTTCAAATCGACCCATTTCCTCGTTCATACCGATTTGCCGTCGAAAGAAGCGCATGAGCTGCTGAATCGGTTGGAGATGATGCTGGGGCTGATTTCGAAATACTGGGGCCATCCCCCGGTCGGCATCATCGAATGTTACGTGGTCAAGGATTTGAACGTTTGGCCCCCTGGCTCGTTGCACCCGACCGGACAGGCAAAGATCGCCCAGGAGGCGGGCGTTACGCTCTCCGAAAGTTTGACCCTGGGCAACAAGACCGTGGCCGCCAAAGCCGTGGTTTACGCCTATGCCGATCGTGGCACGCCCCAGCACGAAGCTGTGCACGCCTACTGCAGCCAGACCTTCGGCAAAACCGGCCCGCTCTGGTATTCCGAGGGCATGGCCGAAATGGGCCAGTACTGGTACCACAACGACGCCGGCGTGCACTGCCATCCCTTTGTGGTCCAGTACATCCGCGCGAGCCAGCCCAAGTCGCTAAGCTCGATCCTGTCGGAGCAATCGATCACCGGAGATTCCTGGCAGAACTACGCTTGGCGGTGGGCCTTGTGCCATCTGCTGGCCAACAACACGAACTACGCCGCGCGATTCCGCCCGCTGGGCTTGGGATTCCTCACCGGACAGCGAGTCAGCTTTGCCGAAACCTATGGCCCGATGGCCGCCGAGATCGCTTTCGAATACCGCTTTTTCTTGCGGCACCTCGACGAAGGCTATCGGGTCGACCTGTGCAGTTGGGATTGGAAGCGCAAGTTCAAAGAGCCGAGCGGCGGCGCGGCGCTCACCTCGCGGATCGTGGCCAATCGCGGCTGGCAAGCGTCGGGCGTGCTGGTATCGCCCGAGAAAAAATACGATTACAGCGCCAGCGGCATGTGGCAACTCAGCAAGACGGCCGAGCAAGCCACGGCCGACGGAAACGCCGACGGCGCCGGCCGGCTCGAGGGCGTAATTTTCAAGGATTTCGAATTGAGCGAGGCGTTCGCGCTGGGAGCTTTCGGATCGTTCACGCCGCCGGCCGAGGGCCAGTTGTTTTTGCGGTGCCGCGACGAATGGAACGAACTGGCCGACAACAAAGGTGTGATGAGCGTCAAAATCAAGCAGGCCGGCGATGGCCAACCCCTTTTGCGACCGACTCACACCGCCGAAGAACCCGCCGAAACGGCCGCGGCGGAGTGAAGATGCTGTGTTGCGAGTTGCGCTGCGAATGAGACGCATGCATTGGTGGCACGTGCACAGCGGTTTCGTCGGCTCGGACCAAGGTGTACAATAACCGCTTTGCGATTCGCAGCGCGCACTTTCCATCCTCCCACACCCTCCCGGCACCCCCATGAAGCTCGCGTTCAGTTCCAATGCGTACATGCATTTTTCGATCGAAGCCACGATCGAGAAAATCGCCGGCCTGGGCTACCAAGGCATTGAAATCTTGGCCGACGTGCCGCACGCCTGGCCCGCCGGACTGCTCGAAGAGCGCAAAGAGTCGATCCGCGACCGCCTCGAAAAGCATCGGCTCGCGATATCGAATGTCAACGCGTTCATGATGAATGCCGTGGCCGATCCGCGACAGCCCTATTGGCACCCGGGCTGGACGGACCCCGATCCGCATTATCGGGCTATCCGGCGCGAACATACGAAGCGCGCCTTGAAGCTGGCCGGGGAGCTCGGCGCGCCGTCGATCACCACCGAGCCCGGCGGAAAACTGACGAGCGAGCAACTCCTGATCGAGCCCGAGCCCGATCTGATGATCGAGAAGTTCGGTCAGTATCTGGAGTTCATGACCAGGATCGACTCGCCGTGGGTCGGCCTCAACTTTGACATTGGCCACGCGTTTTGCGTCCGGGAAGATCCGCAAGATTGGGTGGCCCGCATGGCGCCGCATACGCGGCATTACCATTTCGAGGACATTGCCGCCACGCGCGTGCATCGCCACCTGATTCCCGGCACGGGGGCGATCGATTTAGCCGCCACGCTGCGGGCAATTGCCGCCACACGCTACGACGGCTGGCTGACGGTTGAGCTGTACCCGTATATCGACAATCCCGACGATGCGGCCCGCGAAGCTCACCGCTACGTGACGGCGATGATGGCCAAACTGGGCCTGCCGGCCGGCTCGGAGGGAACGAGGAATTAGTGATGCTCCTTCTCCCGCTGGGAGAAGGTTGGGATGCGGGCGATTCCAGAAAAGACGAAGCCCTCACCCTAACCCTCTCCCAAAGGGAGAGGGGACCGCCTAAGGCCCCTTGCGATCCTGCTTAGCGTCAAATTGCCCGGAAGCGAAAGATGCGCGCTTATCTGGAACTGTTGCGCCTGCCGAACGTCTTCACGGCGATGGCCGACATTCTGCTGGGGTTTTTGTTCACGCACGAGCAATTGCAGCCCTGGCCGCAGTTCGCGCTGTTGCTGGGCGCATCAAGTTCGCTGTATCTGGCGGGCATGGTGCTCAATGATTTTTTCGACCAGGCACAAGACGCCCGCGAGCGCCCCGCCCGGCCGATCCCTTCGGGTCGCGTGAGCGCAAAGACAGCTCGCAGGCTCGGGTTTGGGATGCTGGCTCTGGGGGCCGCGCTCGGCTGGGCCGCCGGCATGTCGGCCGGCGAGATCCGGCCGGCGCTCGTGGCAATGCTTTTGGCCACGGCCGTGCTGATCTACGATGGAGTCTTGAAGAAAACGCCGCTGGCGCCCTTGGTGATGGGGGCTTGCCGGATGCTCAACGTCCTGTTGGGAATGAGCGTGGCTGCCCAGTCCTGGCAAGCGGTGAACTGGCTGGTGGCCGGCGGCATCGGTTTATATATTGTCGGCGTTACCGTCTTCGCCCGCACCGAAGCCCGCGAAAGCGATCGGCCGCAATTGATCTTGGGAATGGCGATTCTGTTGGGAGGCATCGCACTTTTGGCCTGGCTGCCTCACTGGGCCACGGGCGAGGAATGGCCCGCGATTCGCATTCCCCAGCGGTGGAATTTGTTTTGGAGCTTGATCGGACTGTTGGCTGGTTGGCGCTGTCTGCGGGCGATTGTCGATCCGCGCCCGGCTCTTGTTCAAGCGGCGGTGAAGAATTGCATTTTCTCACTAGTGGTGCTCGACGCGGGCGCTTGTCTGGCAGTGCAAGATACTTATTGGGGCCTCGTCATCTTGTCGCTGCTGGTGCCCACGACGATGTTGGGCCGGTGGGTTTATTCCACCTAGCCAGGGTTGGTTCTCTCTCGTAGGCTCGCATTCATGCTGCTCGGCTACAACACCAATGGGCTCTCGCACCACGATCCGTCTCAGGCGATCGAATTGCTGGCCTCGATCGGCTATCGGAGCGTGGCGATCACGATCGATCAACACGTGCTCAACCCGTACGCCGCGGAATTTCAGCGGCAACTATCGACGATCGGGCGGTTGTTGCAAAAACATCAATTGCGCAGCGCGATCGAGACCGGCGCCCGGTACTTGCTCGATCCAGTCGTCAAGCACGAACCGACGCTGGTTTCACCAACGGTCGAGGGGCGCGCCAGGCGAGTTGAGTTTTTGAAACACGCCGTCGATAGCGCGGCGGAGCTGGGAAGCGATTGCGTTTCGCTGTGGTCGGGCGTGGTACACGACGAGGCCCCGGACGAGGAGGTTTTCGAGCGGCTGATCGGCGGGCTCGGCGAAGTGCTTCATTACGCCAGGAGCAAACGCGGGGGGTCGACCCAGCTAGCAGGGCAGGGGATCGCGATTGGTTTCGAGCCCGAGCCGGGTATGTTCATCGACACCGTCGAGCGGTTTGCCCAACTCGACGAGCGAATCGAGGCCGAGAACCTCTCGTTGACGCTCGATGTCGGACATTTGCATTGCCAGGGGGAAGTGCCCATCACGGATCACATCCGCCGATGGGGCTCGCGGCTGGTCAACGTGCATATCGAAGACATGCGAGCCGGCGTGCACCAGCACCTGATGTTCGGCGAAGGGGAGATCGATTTTCCGCCGATCATCGGAGCTTTGTCGGAAATCGGATATCACGGGGGGCTCCACGTCGAGCTGAGCCGGCATAGCCATGAGGGCCCCCAGGCCGCAAGGCGGGCATTCGAGTTTCTCACTCCCCTTGTGCGGAAAACGCACGCCTGAGCGTCGAAAGCATTTTGCGCCGGCGCGCCTGCCTTCGCGCGGTGCGTCGTCCGCTGTACATTGGGATGCTACGCACTGTTGCAACAGAGGGGGACGATGAAGAGGTTTTTAATTCAATGGGCGATCTGGCTGTGCGCATGTGAAGCTGCGCTGGGCTCGACGCCGGACGATCCGAGCAAATCTGCCCACTCGCCGCGCGGTCAGGACGCGAAAGTCGAATGGGAAATCTTGTTCGAAGAGGGCATCACGGCCGAGGAGTATGCGAAGCAACTCGACTACTTCAAGATCGAAGTCGGCGCGATCTCGAAAAAGGGCAAGATCGAGTACATCTCGAAGGTGGCCAACCCCAAGCCCGAAAGGCGCATCGGCCAGAAGACTACCGACTATCGCATGAGCATCGGCTGGAAGACCGGCACGTTGCACGCCGCCGATCGCAAACTTTTGGCCAAGGCGGGCATCAACAGCGAGGGCAAGGAGCTGTGGCATTTCTTTCCAACCGAAGTGCAAGTGCAACTGGGCGCGCTCCAGCGCTCCTATGCCAAGCGCGATCCCAGCGAGATCAAACGGACTCGTTTTCAGATTCGCCCGAAAGAACAAGGCGGGGGATACGAGTTCGTGGTCGTCGAACAAGACCCGCCCAAACCGACGGATTCGCAATCGAAAGAGGCCTCATTGAACACGCCGGGCGAGTCGTGAGCATCGCGCTAAGAGAGCCAGCCGGCTCGATGACAACGTTGAGATGATCTCCTCATGCCCGACCACGTGATCCTGTTGTCCGTGCCCGGCTTGCGAAAGCAAGACATCGCCGCCATGCCGACGTTGGCTCGACTGGCCGAACAGGGCGATCCAATGAACCTCGTGCCCAGCTTCCCCTGCGTCACGTGTCCGGTGCAGGCCAATATGATCACCGGCAAGCTGCCGCGCGAGCATGGCGTGGTGGCCAACGGGTTTTACTGGCGCGACAAGCAGGAAGTCGAGATGTGGACCGCCTGGAACGACTGCATCCAGAGGCCGCAAATCTGGGACATTTTGCACCAGCACGACCCGTCGATCACCTCGGCCGTGTGGTTCGCCTTGCACAGCAAGGGTTGCGGCGCCGACACCATTTGCACTCCGGCGCCGATCCACAATCCCGACGGCTCGGAGTCGCTATGGTGCTACACCAAGCCGACCGAAATGTACGGCGCGCTCGGCGACACGTTGGGCCATTTTCCGCTGCAACACTTTTGGGGTCCGCTGGCGAACATCAAATCGACGGCGTGGATTTGCGACTCGGCCGTCTGGGCGGCGCGCGAGTCGCGACCGAATTTTTTCTATATTTATCTGCCGCATTTGGACTACGCCGCCCAGAAATTCGGTCCCGACAGCGAGGCCGCGCATCGGGCCTTGGCCGAGCTGGATGGCGTGCTGGCGAAACTCCACACCGGAATGGAAGACGCCTACGGGGCGGAAACCCCGCTGTGGCTGGTCGCGAGCGAATACACAATCTTGCCGGTGAACCACGTGGTCTATCCCAATCGCGTGCTGCGCGAAGCCGGCTTGCTGGAAGTGAGCAACCAGGCCGACGGCGAGTATTTGGATCTGAAAAACAGCCGGGCGTGGACCCTGGTCGATCATCAGTTTGCGCACGTGTTCGTGGCCGATCCAACCGCGATCGAGAAAGTCGCGGCGCTATTCCGCGGCCGCGAAGGCATCGCCGAGGTGTTGGTCGGCCCCGAGCGAGAGAAATACGATCTCGATCATCCCCGTGCCGGCGAGGTGGTTTTGGTCTCCACGCCCAATAGCTGGCAGGCTTACTATTGGTGGCTTTCCGACGATCGCGCGCCGGGCTTTGCCCGCACCGTCGACATTCACCGCAAGCCGGGCTACGACCCGGTGGAAATGCACTTCGACATGGCCACGAAAAGCATCCCGCTCGACGCCACGCTGGTCGCTGGCTCGCACGGCGCCCCGCCGCGCGACGAGTCGCAGCGCGGCGTGATGATCGCCTCGCAAAAAGGCGTGCCCGTCGGCCAGGCCATGGCCGACACCGATGTCTGCGAACTGGTTCTGCGGCAGTTCGGAATTTGAAGGTGGGGCTGTTTTTTCGGCGCAGGGCGCTTCTATAATGCATATACCTTGGCGGGAATTGTATCCCAACGCCATTCTGCCGCGCCAATGAAGGAGCGTCTAATGATCGTCTACTGCAATAACTGCAAGGGAAGAAATCATGCCCAGTATGGAAAGGGTGCCTTCTACGATCTCGATCCGATACGTGATGCTCGCAAGGCTACAGATCTCCGTCCGGGCCAAGTCTGTATAGTCGCGACT
>JACQFF010000080.1 GCA_016200205.1 Planctomycetia bacterium | reverse complement strand
CCGCCGAGCGGCTGGTGGTGGGCAGCAATCTGGACGAGGCGATCGAGCGGATCAACCGCGCGGGCAACCGGCGCGTGGTGGTCGTGGCTTCCGGCGACCCGCTATTTTACGGCGTGGCCCGCTATCTGTGCGATAAGCTGGGCAAGGACCGCTTTGAAGTCGTGCCACACGTCAGCAGCATGCAGTTGGCGTTTGCCCGAGTGAAGGAAAGCTGGGAAGAAGCTTATCTCACGAATCTGGCCAATCGACCTTTGGATCAGGCGATCGAAAAAATTCGCATCGCCACCAAGGTCGGCCTGTTCACCAGCGAGGACTGCCCGCCGAGAGCCGTGGCCCGCGCACTTTTGGATCGACGAATCGACTATTTTTCGGCCTACGTCTGCGAGAACCTCGGCTCGCCCGACGAACGCGTGACGCAGGGCGATCTTGCGGAAATCGCGGCCCAGGATTTTTCGCCGCTGAACGTGATGATTTTGGTCCGTCGTCCGAATGTGCCGGACCGGCCCACCGACACGATCGGGCGGCGGCTGTTCGGCAACGCCGACGAAGCGTTCTTGCAATCCAAGCCCAAGCACGGCCTTCTGACGCCCGCGGAAGTCCGCTCGATGGCCCTGGCCGAAATGGATCTGGGACCGACCAGCGTGGTGTGGGATATCGGCGCGGGCAGCGGTTAGGTGTCCATCGAGGCCGCGCAGATTGCCTCGGGCGGCACGGTGTATGCCATCGAGATGGATCCCGAGGACCATCAACTGATCACGGCCAACGGCGAGCGATTTGGCCTCGCGAACCTTGTGCCCGTGCTGGGTCGGGCTCCCGATGCTTGGAAAGATCTGCCGGATCCCGACAGCATTTTCGTCGGCGGCAGCGGCCGCGAAATATCGAGCGTCGTGGAATTGGCCTACAAGCGGCTGCGCCCCGGCGGCCGGCTGGTGGCCAACGTGGGCAGTATCGAAAGTGTTTCGTCGGTGCACGAAACGTTGCATCGACTGGCGAAAGATGTGAATCTGTGGATGATCAACATCGCGCGGGGTACCTACCAGCTCGAGCGGGTGCGATTCGAAGCCATGAACCCCACCTTCCTGTTGGCGGTCGTCAAGCCCGGTAGTAAAGCGCGGAACCAGTCGCAGTGAGCACGAGCAAGCATCCTCAACTCGACGTGATTGCGGTCGGCGCCCACCCCGATGATGTCGAGATTGCCTGCGGCGGCACGCTGGCGAAGCTCGTCAAGCAGGGCTACCAGGTCGGCATCATCGACTTGACCGACGGCGAGCCAACGCCCGGTTCTCCCGGCCCTGAAGTCCGGCTGGCCGAGGCGAAAAAAGCCGCCGAGGCGTTAGGCGTGCACGTGCGCGTGCAGCTCGACCTGCCCAATCGCCGGCTGTTCGACACGTTCGAAGCCCGCGTGGCGCTGGCCAAGGAATTTCGCAAGTATCGCCCGCGGCTGGTGCTGGGTTTTGGCGAAAAAACTCCGCTGGCCTCGCCCGATCATTGGCAGGCGATGCAGATCACCGACGCGGCCGTGTTCTACGCCCGGCTGACCAAGTGGGACGACTACTTCGATCAACTTCCGGTGCACACGATTTCGGCCCATTTGTATTACACGCTCGGCTTCGGCACGTTGCAGTTGCCGCTCTCCGCCGGCCACCTGGTGGTCGACATCGCCGACACCATCGAAACCAAGCTGCAGGCCGTGCGCTGCTACGCCACGCAATTCCCCCAAGCCAAGGAATTCATCTTCGAGCGGATCCGCGCGGCCGCCATGCACGATGGCATCGCCGCGGGCTATGAAGCGGGCGAACTATTCGCCAGCACGCGCACGCTCGGCACCCGCGACCTGGTCCACTTCCTGTTCGGCCAAACGCCGGCCGACGAACCGCGCAAGCCCGAAGTCCGCTGAGGGCCGGAGAAGGGGACCGTCCCCGACGGTTCTTGGATAGGCTCCAAGTCGAAAGCGGCCGTCAAGGTTGGCGGTCGTCATATTCGCCGAAACTCGCCGAGCGCCGTCAACACCGCTTCAATATCGGCCGGCAGCGGGGCGATGAATTCCATCGGCTGGCTCGACGCAGGGTGGCGAATTTTCAAGCGCCGCGCATGAAGCGCCTGGCGATCCAACAGGACGCGCGTGTCGAACGGATCGCGACTGATTTCGCCGCGCGTGATCACGGCCCGTCCGCCATAGAGTCGATCGCACAGCACCGCGCAGCCGATGCTGGCCAGGTGCAAGCGGATCTGATGCGTCCGCCCGGTCTTCGGCAGCACCTTCAGCGATGAAAAACCGTCGAACCGCTCCACCACTTCATAAAAGCTCTGCGCTTCGCGGCTCGTCGAGTGGTCGCGGCGAATGGCCATTTTTTCGCGGTGTTGCGGATGCGCGCCCACCGGCAAATCGATCACGTCGCGATCGCGGCTGGGCACGCCGGCCGTGACGGCAAAGTATTCCTTCTCGACCGTGCGATTTTCGAATTGATCGGCCAACCGCATGTGCACCTGGTCGGTTTTCGCCACGACCATCACGCCGCTGGTGTCGCGATCCAAGCGGTGCACGATGCCCGGCCGCGTCGGCCCGCCTGCCGAGCTGAGCTGGTCGAAATGGAACTGCAAAGCCGCCGTCAAGGTGCCCGCCCAGTGCCCCTTCGCCGGATGCACCACCATGCCCGGCGGCTTGTTGATCACCGCGATCTCGGCGTCTTCGTACAGAATGTCGAGCGGGATGTTCTCCGGCTGAGGCCCCTCGCGCGCCAGTTCCGGCAGCACGATCGTGACGCGCTCGCCCGGGTGCAACCGATAGGCCGCTTTCACGCGCTCGCCGTCCACCTTGACGCCGGCGGCATTGATCACCTTGCGCAGCAGCACGCGGCTGTAGCTGGGGAACCGTTGGGCCAGAAACCAGTCCAGCCGGGCACCGGCCTGATCGTCGGGCACGATTAACTCGACCGGCTCGCTGGAGAGTTCATCGCCCGACATGAAGCTGCGAATCCGAAGTCGGAATTGGATGGGATCGGGTACTGAATCGGGCGCCAGTGCTGGCTTGTCCAGTAGTGTACTGGAGACGCACGTGCTTTCACGCTGCCGGGCAAGCCAACGCACCCGAAATTCGAATTTCCGCGACGCCCTTATTTGGGCTGCGGCGCCGGCTCGCTGGGAACTGTGTCTGGAGCCGCCGGGGGACTGTTTTCGATCGGCTTGTCGCTCGGCGATTTGGCCGGTTTGTCGTCCGCGGGTGCCGCGGGCTCTTCGGCGGCGGGCTCGACAGGTGGTTGGCCATCGGCGGGTTTGGTCTCGTCGCCGGGTGGCGCCGATTCGGGCTCGCCGGTAACTTTTGGCAGCGGAGTCTTGTCGTCGATCACCGAAGGCAGCTTCAGCCCCTTGTCATCCAGCGAGGACTCGTCCAAAAAATTCGGCTTGGCTCCCGGCGTTCCGGGTTCTTTTGACAATGGCCGGGGCGGCTCGTACTTGGCAAACCAATCGTAGAATTCCTTCGTGCCCTGTTGATCCAGATCCTTGGCCCGCTTGTCCGCGACCTCTGCATAGGGACTGTCGGGCCACTGCTTGGCGATCGAGCGATATTCATCGCGGGCCTTGTCGAGCATTCCCATTGCTTCATGGGCGCGAGCCAGCCCGAAGGTGGCGCGCTCGATCATCATCGGCTGGCGCGTTTCCATCAGAATGCTCTGATATTTCTCGGCGGCCTGCCGCAACTCGTCGCGCGCGTCCTTTTTTTCGATGAACAACCGGTTGGTGCCCTTATCGAGTTGAATGTCAGCCAGCACCAACCGCGACCACTGGCCGGCTGGCGTGCCGGAATATCGCTCCGACGTGTCGCTCAGGGTGTCGCGTGGATCGCGGCTGTTGAAGGCGTCGAAGTATTCCTGCCAGCCGTCGGCGTCTCGGCGGCTATTCTGGGCGGACAGATAGCCCCAGGCGAACAGAATCGCGATCGCCGCCACGACGAGCGCCAATCCCGCTCGACTGTAAGGTTTGGCCGCTTCGATCCAACGCGCCAGCGAGTCGGCCAGTTGATTGGTCTTCAATTCGTGGCGTCGCTCCGTCTTCATGCTCGGGTGCCTATTGCATGGCGTGAAAAGACCGCAGGAGCTACAACGGAGGGGGTTGGAACCCTGCTTGAAGAAGTCGAGATGAAGTATAGCGCCGTTGAGCGAAACAGGTCAAGACCGCCCAAGAGTGCGGGGGCGAAGAGGGGTTTGCGGCTTTGCCCGCGGAAGGATCGGCCGCTACAAGGGGCGACGCGGTAATTGGCGCGGATAAGGCGGCGATTCGGCCACCGGCAGCGGATCGGGAAAATCTTCGGCCCAGGCCTGGCGATCTTCCTCGCTCGCGTAGTAGCGGAGCCAGACCGTCGGGTCGCCGCCGACGTCGGCGCAGTCCCAATGGAGATAATTGGTCAGCGACTCGATCTTCTTCTCCGAGCAGGGCAGGATGTCGCGATAGATCAAGCAATACAATTCGCAATCCGACAGGTGGTCGGTGAAGTCGAGCACAATGCGGCGCTCGTAGAGCTTGTGGATAGTGCTCCACAACAGATCGTGGATCTCATCGTTCGAGAGCGTTTCGGGATGCGGAAGTTTCAGTTCCGGATCGAACCATTGGCTGATCGGCAGGATCGGAGCGCGTTCCCAAGCCAGCATCGAAGCCAAGAACTCGTTCTCCACCGGCGTCGGCAATTCCTCGACGTTCACGCGGCGAATCGACTCGTCGAAATACGGCTCGAGCTCGTTGCGGAGCTCGGCATTGCGCAGCAAGTGTTCGACTTCCTCGGGCCGGGGTTTGTGATTCGTGGACATCGATGAGCGGCCTTGGTGCGGAGACAGAATATCACGATCAAACAAGCTCCAGCCTTGACTTTAACAACAAACCATCGTCGATCAAGTATAATCACGCCAGCATCTTGAGCAGATTTCACCCGCCGCAGTTCACTACCGTTACGATTATGAATGTCACGCCCGCAAAATCGTCAGAACTGGCAAACTTGCTCAAAAAACGCCTCTCCGGCGAGGTCTATTTCGACGATTACCAGCGGGCGATCTACAGCACCGATGCCAGCATCTACCAGATCATGCCGATCGGCGTGGTCGTGCCGCGCACGCGCGACGACGTGGTGTGCGCGGTGCAAGCGGCCGTGGAACACAACTTGGCGCTCATTCCGCGCGGCGGCGGCACGAGTCTTTCGGGGCAGTCGATTGGCGCGGGCTTGATCATCGACTTCAGCAAGTATCTCAATCGCATCGAGATCGATCCCACGTCGCGCACCGCGCGCGTGCAGCCCGGCGTGGTGCTCGATCAGTTCAACGCGGCGGCCGCGCCCCACGGCTTGCAATTCGGTCCCGACGTGGCCACCAGCAGTCGCGCCAACGTGGGCGGGATGATCGGCAACAACTCGGCCGGCGCGCGCTCGATCTGGCACGGCAAAACGGTCGACAGCGTCATCGCGCTCGACGTGGTTTTGTCGGATGGCAGCTCGACCACGTTTGCTCCGCTTACGCCGCAAGAACTCCGCCGGCAGCAAGCCCGCGAGGATTTGGTCGGGCACATTCATCGCGAAGTGCCGCGAATCGTGGCGGACCATCGCGACGAAATCGTATCCCGCTTCCCGCCGATACTTCGTCGCGTCAGCGGCTACAATCTCGACGAATTCGTGAGCGAGTGCCGCGGACGCTATCCCACGCCGTGGCTCGTCGAAGGAGCCCGTCAACGCGAAGCGCGGATGTATCCCGGCGCGGATTTCAATCTGGCGAAACTGCTCGTCGGCGGCGAGGGCAGTCTGGGCACGATTACCGAGGCGCTCGTGCATCTGTTGCCGCTGCCGAAAGTGCGCGGAATTATCGTCTTGCACTTCGACTCGATGGCCCACGCCGTGGCCTCGGTCACTCCAATTCTCTCGTGTGATCCGTCGGCCGCGGAACTTTTGGACGGGCTCATTTTGCGGCTGGCTAAAAACAGCTTGGAGTATCGCAACTATCTCGACTTCGTCGTGGGCCAGCCCGAATCGCTGGTGCTGGTCGAATTCAGCGGCGAGCAGGCCGAGGAAGTGCAGGCCAAGGCCGACGCGCTCGTGGCCAAGCTCAAAGGACAGACCGGCCTGTTTCACGTCCTGCCGGCGCTCGACAATAAAATGTGCGATCACGTTTGGGCCTGTCGCAAGGCGGCTTTGCCGCTGTTACTCGGATTGCCGGGCACGCGCAAGCCGGTGGCGTTTGTCGAAGATGGGGCGGTCTCGCCCGAACACTTGCCCCAGTTTGTCGAGCGATTCAACGAGATCATGGCCCGGCACGACACCGACGGGGCCTATTACGGACATCTCTCGGTCGGCTGCCTGCACATTCGCCCGATGCTCGATTTGCGCGAGCCCATCGATATCGATCGTTTGCAGCAGATCGCGCGAGAAGTGTGCGACCTGGTGCTGGAGTTCAACGGCGCGATGAGCGGCGAGCACGGCGACGGACTGGCGCGCAGCTTTCTCAACGAAAAGTTGTTCGGCCCACGGCTCTACCAGGCGTTCAAGCAAATCAAAGCGGCGTTCGATCCGCACGGCCGGATGAATCCGGGCAAGGTAGTCGACGGACCCAGCCCCGTGGAAAATCTCCGCTATGGCAAGGCCTACAAAACCATGAACGTGCCGACGACGTTCGATTTCAGTCGCGAAGGCGGATTCGCCCGGGCCGTGGAATTGTGCAACGGCGCAGGCGTCTGCCGAAAACTGCAAACCGGCACGATGTGTCCGTCGTTCATGGTCACGCGCGACGAAGAGCACAGCACCCGCGGCCGGGCCAACGCCCTGCGAATGATCCTCTCCGGCGTCTTGCCGCCGGAGGAATTGACCGGCCGGCGGCTGTTCGCCACCTACGATTTGTGCCTGCAGTGCAAAGGCTGCAAGGCCGAATGTCCGTCGAATGTCGACGTGGCCAAGCTGAAGATGGAGTTTCTGGACGGATATTACCGCAAGCACGGCGCGCCGCTTGGGGCGCGATTGATGGGTCATGCCGCGGGTTTGAACAAGCTGGGATCGGCGCTGGCTCCGTTTTCGAATTGGGCCGCGCAATTGCCCGGCGCCGCTTGGATCACCGAGCGTCTGTTAGGCATCGACGCGCGGCGTCCCCTGCCCCGCTTCGAGCGCAATCATTTTCGCAAATGGTTCCGCAAGCGGTCCGCGCCAGGCGATGGAGCGTCGCCGCGCGGCCCGATTGTGCTTTTGGACGACTGTTTGACGAGCTATTGCGAACCGGGCGTGAATCGCGCGGCGGTGGAGGTCTTGGAAGCGGCCGGTTATGAAGTTGAGTTGGCCGGCCTGGAATGCTGCGGGCGCACGCTGGTTTCAAAGGGCTTTTTGGCTGAGGGCCAAGAGCTCGCCCGCCGCAACGTCGAGCGATTGCTCCCCTGGGCCAAGCGCGGCGTGCCGATCGTCGGCTGCGAGCCGAGCTGCCTATTGATGCTCGTCGATGAATATCCGGATCTCGTGCCCGGCGAAGCGGCCCGCACGGTGGCTGCTCAAGCAGTGCTCGTCGACACGCATTTGGTGCAAGCCGGGATTCAACTGCCGCTCCGCCCGCAAGCGCAAACAATTCTGTTGCACGGCCACTGCCATCAAAAAGCGTTGGTCGGCGTCCAGGATACGCAAGCCGCGTTGGCGATGATTCCCGGCGCCGAAGTGCAACTGGTCGATTCCGGCTGCTGCGGCATGGCCGGTTCGTTCGGCTACGAGCACTACGAAATCAGCATGGCGATCGGCGAGCGGGTACTTTTCAAAGCCGTTCGCAGCGCACCCAACGCCACGGTGATCGCTCCCGGCTTTTCCTGTCGCCATCAGATCGAACACGGCACCGGCCGCAAGGCGCGGCATCCGCTGCAATTGATCGCCGAGCGTCTCGGCGAACAGTGAGCAAAAATGACCAAAAAGGGGACGCAGCTCGATTCCAGCAAAACGGCCTGAAGCGAGCTGCGTCCCCTTTTCAATGCCGTCCCCTTTTCAATGCCCAATGCCTGCTTCAGCGAACCGTGCTCTCGACGTCTGCAACCTGGCCGCTGGCGCGCGGCACGAGAGGATAGCACTCGAGCCCGCCGGGGGTCACGACGCGCTTGCCGGACATCACGAGCTCGGGATCGGGGGGCTGCAGGCGATAACAGTCGAAGCCCCATGCCGGTCGCGATTCCTGGGGCCAGATCGAGATTCCATGACAGCGATGCAGATATGCATGGATCAGAAGTCGCTCGCTCGTTGAAAACTTGTACCATGAATCGCTCGGCACGGCGACGATCGATTGCGGCGGAACTTGCCGGCCGACCTGATTCACAAGATCGATCAGCCGCTGATCGCGGCTGCAGGTTCCGTACGTGAGGCCCGAAAACAACACAGTGGACGCGACAATCGCCCCAGCACCGTAACGCAGCAGCGCGTGCCGACTCCACGAAGCCAACCGTGACGACAGCTCGACGAGCGCGGGCACACACCACAGCGCGAGCGCGAACATGTAAAAGGGCCAGCTCGGGGCGACGTAATGCCCGCCCTGCTTGGGCGAGATCATAATCGGCAGCGATGCGCTCAAGGCGGTCAGCAGGCAGAACCAGGTCGGGCGCGTCGGTGGGGCCTCGCCGGCGGTCAGCCCATACCGCCAACGGGCAAAGAGCATCAGGCTGCCAACGATCCCAGCCGGGATGGATAATTCTCGCGTGAGCCAGATCACGATGTTGAGATGGCCGGCAATCGAAACCACACCTTCACGCTCGCCGCGCAAACTGCTGGCGATTTGTTGCTGCCAATACCCGGCGAGATACTCGCGAGCCGGCGCGGAGATCAGCACCAGGCCGAATGAAACCCCCAGCGTGCACAGGACGGCAGTTTGAACCGTGAGGGCACGCGCGAAACAGTATTGTGCGGTCCCCGCTCCCTTGGGAAGAGGGTTAGGGTGAGGGGT
>JACQFF010000079.1 GCA_016200205.1 Planctomycetia bacterium | reverse complement strand
GTCCCGGTACCGTACGTTACTAATCCGGAATCCGAACCTCTCGTGTCAACGTCGGCGAAGAACGCCGCAATAATCGGGGTGCCAATATTGCTGGTAAGCCCGAAGGGCGTGAAAGTCGACAGCGGGCCGTTGAAGGTCACGTTCCCGTTGTTGTTGACCCACAGATGGTCAAATCTGGTTCCGAAGAAATTGATCGGAAACGGGAGATTCACCTGCTCCGTGGACCGGTCGTCGTTTGCCGCCAGGGTGTTGTCATTGAAGCCCGGAAGCAAGGCCGACGTGTGCCGCGGGAAAATGATTACCGTGCCCTCGGCATCCCCAAGAGTCGCACCGGACGGACTCGACAGGTTGACGGTGAACGACTCGCTGGGCTCATTTGCCGCGCCGGGGTTGAGCGCGATCGTGATATGCCGTGGAACTCCGGCAACGAGCGTCAGGATTCCGCTCTGGGGCACATAATCGTTATTGGCAATCGTGGCGGAGCCGTCCTGGGTGGCATAGGCCACGGTAATCGGCTGCTGGCTCGTGCCGGTTGCCGTCACCGTCAGCACGGCGGTGAACCCGGCTAACCCGACGGTATCGTTGATCGATATGACCGACTGGGAAGCATCATCGTTGAGGATCGTTCCCGCGCCGATTGTCTGGGCCAGCGTAGCGCCTGTCGGGTTTGACAGGTTGACCTCGAAGGATTCGTCGGGCTCGTTGAGCGTGTCGCCGACGACCGGCACGGTAACGATTTGGCTGGTGACGCCGGGAGCGAAAGTGACCGTGCCGCTGGTGGCCACGTAATCGTTATCGGCCACGGTCGCCGTGCCGTCACTGGTGGCAAAACCGACCGTCACCTGCTGGGCACTCGCCTGGGACAAAGTGACGGTGAAGACGAAATCGGTTGTGGCGGAGTCGCCCTCCGATAACAGTGCGTCGCTGATTGAGATTGTGGGAGGCTGCGTTACCGACACTGTGCCGTTGATAACGGTGCCGGCAAGCTGTGCCGTGTGAGCGTAGAGGTGAAGCCCATTGAGATCCAAAGTTGTGCCTGCTGGCACCGTCAGCGAGTCGACATAGACCGCTTCACCAGCGGACGTTGGCGTACTGGAGTTGTGGTCTTGATCAACCAACTGGACGAAATTGCTGTCGCCCAAGATCAGCTTTCCGTAATCGAAATTCTGCGTGAAGCCGGCCGGCACGCTACCTAGGTCCGCACTCATGGCTTCCAGCAATTGCGGGCTCGCGGACGTGCCGGAGCCATTGAGCTCGACGGTCCCCCGCGGGTTGAAACCGGTCGCGTTGGTGTTGCTGCCCAGGAGATCGCCGATCACGGTAATCGTTGCGGATGGGAGCTCGGAAAACTGGGCCGATCCCTCGAAAACGAAAAGACCGCCCCCCGTCAAACCCAAGTCGCCCAAACCCAAGCTGCCCGCCGTCGCTTGCAGGGTGCCCTGGTTGTCGATGTTACCGACAAGAATCGTGCCACCGGGCGTGTCGGCCGAGATCGTGCCTTGGTTGACAATCGTTGAGAGATCCCCGGTATCCAGGCTGCCATTTTGGCCGTGAATCAACACTCCGGGAGAAATCGTCAGCGTCCCAAAAACTTGAAACCCGTTTCCGGCGTCGCTGCCGAATCGCACGTTGGCCGCCCCTGAGAGGGTGTTTTGGTTGGCGCCGCTGATGCCAATGTCGAAGACCACTTGTCCAGACGTGCTGCCATCCGCCTTGCCGATAAACGCCGTGCCATTGAGCTCCAGACTGTCCCCGACTATCAGGGTGCCGTCGACGTTGAAATCGCCATTAGCCGTCACCGCATCCAGCGCGCCGCTCGCGATATTCGCCGGGCCGTTGATCGCGATCACGGTGCCGTTATGGATCTGTCCCCCTTGCAAGGTTGCCGGACCCAGCGAGGCGTCCAACAGCAATGTGCCGCCCGTGTTGTCGAGCACGCCGACAAGATTCACGGCGCTGGCGCTGCGTCCAAAATGAGTGTCGTCCACGCTCGAGGTCGTGAAGCTCCCGCCCAGATTCACAGTCGAATTGGTCGCGGTGATCGTGCCCGTGTTGATCCACGAATTCGACGGGTCGCCCAAGTTCAGCGTTCCATTGTTGGCCGTAATGGTGGAGGCGTTGGTCCAGTTTCCAGTGAGGTTCAGCGTGCCGCCGCCGGATGCGATCAGAGTGCCGCTTGCGAAATTGCCGTCCGCGACGGATAGCGTGCCTCCGGCGGTCGCCTCCAGGGTTCCGGTTGGGAAGTTGGCGATTTCGGCGGACGTGATCGTGCCGTCGGCGGCCGCGTTGATCGTGCCCTCGTTGTTGATGAAGGAAATATCAAGCGCACCTCCCGCAACCGCCTCGATCGTACCCTGATTATCAATGCGGAAGGCACTGATCGTGCCGCCCGCGGCATCAGCCGAGATCGTGCCTTGATTGACGAATGTTACCTGCCCAAACTGGCTGAATAGGCTGCCACTCTTGCCGTCGATCTTCACGGCGGAGGCGATCGTCAGCGTGCCAGGATCTTGAATGTCGCTTTCCAGGCTGTTATCGGAAGAGCCGCCGAACAGCACGGTCCCGGTCCCCGAGAGAATCTGGCTGTCAGCCGTCGCGCCGTCGCCAAAGACCAGCGACCCGGCCGTACTCCCGTCGGCGCTGCCCACGAATGCAGTGCCGTTGAGCGTCAGATTATGGCGGATCGTCAAGGTGCCGTTGGTGAGGTCCAAATCGCCATTGACCGTGCCCCCGTCCAGCGTGCCACTCAACACTTTCACGGCGCCGTTGATCGCGATCACGGTGCCGTTTTTTATCGTTCCCCCTTGCAAAGTTGCAGGACCCAGAGAGGCGTCCAACAGCAAGGTTGAGCCCGTGTTGTCGAGCGTTCCGATAAGATTGATGGCGCTGTTGCTGCGCCCAAAATGAATGTCGTCAATGCTGGCTGTCGTGAACGACCCACCTAAGTTCACGATCGCATCAGTCGCGGTGATCGTGCCCGTGTTGCTCCAGGGATTCGAACTGTCGCCTAAGTTAAGAGTACCGCCGGTGACCGAAATTGTGGAGTCATTGTTGAAATTTCCAGTGAGGTTCACTGTATCGTTGGCGGTCGGATCGCCGCCCTCGTAGGTCACCGGGACGGTGACTCCGTTGATATGGTTAAACGTGTCGTCGCCCGCAAGACCCCGCACCAGCGCGCTGGCGAGGTTGAAGACTTCAATGCGGGAGATCACGGCGCCGGTGATCGTGTTTTTGAATTCCGTCCCGCCGCCCTCGCCGGGGCCGACGCGGATCGTGTCGTTGGCGGCCGTCCCGTTGAACACGAAGGTATCGGTCCCGCCGGGATTGAAGAAGTTGACGTCGGCGTCGTTGGCGGCCCAATCCAGGCCGGTGCAGCTCGTCTCCGTCAACGTGAAGGGACCGCCGCCGGTGGCATTGTTCTCGTCCATCGTGCCCCGGAAGATTCCGCTGTCGCCCGTCGGCCCATGAAAGAACTCGACCCGGTCGTTGCCCGTGGTGCCATCCAGACGGACGCCGTCGCCGTCGGCCTGCTGGACGACCACCGACAGGTGCTCCACGCCCGTGAACTTGACCTGCGGCTGAGCGGCTGAGTCGTTGACTACGTTGCCGGCGCCCTGGCCGGTAGGGATGTGGCGGAGGTTGTCAAGCACCCCCACCAGGCCATTCACGATGAGGGTATCGCTGGCGGTTGGGTCGCCGCCGTTGACGGTGATGTTCTTCAGTCCACCCGCCGTTGCTCCTGTCGGCCGGGAGGGGTTGTTGAGGTTGATCGTGTCGTTGCCGGCCAGGGCGTTGATGACGAGATTATCCTTGTTGGAGAACTCGTACGTTTCCTGGTTGTCGATGCTGACCAGCCCATTGGTCGCCACCGAGCCTTGCGAATAGTTGATGGCATTATCGGCGTTGGTGGCATTGACGGTCGCCGTCGTAGCGGGAACGAGGTCGAGCACCGGCTCCAGGTTGACGAAGTTGACAGTCTGCGTGCCGCCGCCGCCATTGGTGAGCACGATCGAACTGACGCCAGAGCCCGGCTGTGGTCCCACCGTATAAGTATCCGTAGTGGCGGTGCCGCCGCTGAGGGTCAGGGAGTCGCCACCGCTGCCGCCGTCGTAGGTGACCGGGATCAGCACCGGCCCGCTGCTGCTGTCGATGGTGAGCCCATCGTTGCCGAGGCCGCCAGCCACGATCAATGCTTCGGTGTTTGCCGTCGGCAGAGTGACCGTTTTAAGCCCGTTGACCTGGGCCGTCGAGCTGGCTCCGCTGTGGGCGACCGTGATGGCGTCGTTCGCACTGGTGCCGTTGACGGTGACCGTGTCGACGTCGCCGGCCGGATCGACGGTGAGCGTGCTAGTGTTAGTGGTGTTGACCACCTGGTTGACACCCGCCACGCGCACGGTGGCTTGCGTCGTGCTGGTGGGCGTGACATCGAACGCATCCGGTCCGGCTGTGCCGATCACCGTGATCGCGCCGGCGCCCGCATTGAGATTGACGACTTCGCCGCCGGTAAAAGCGACCGTCCCCAGGCCGCCGCCAGTGACGGTTTGGGCGCCGAAATTGAGAGTTATCGCGGTGCCGTCGCCATTGAGGTTCAGAGTGCCACCGCTTGCGGTCACAGTGCCGTTGATTACACTGCCGGCCAGCGAAACCGAATGAGCGTAGACGTGCATTCCATTGAGATCCAACGTGCTGCCCGAGGGGACCGTCAGCAAATTGACGTAAAGCGCCTCAGCGTTGCCCGGCGGGCTGGCGGAGTTGTGGTCCTGATCGACCAATTTGACGTAATTGCTGCTGCCCACGGTCAGCGTGCCGTAATTGAAGTTTTGCGAGAATCCGGCGGGCACAGCCCCTTTGTCCCCGCTCATGACTTCCAGCAACTGCGGATTTGCCGGGGTGCCAGAGCCAAGCAGGTTGACCGTGCCCTGCGGATTGAAGCCAGTGGCGTTCTGCGTATTCCCGAGGACGTTGCTGTTGAAGTCAAGCGTCGCGGTTGGCGCCTCGGAAAGTTGGCCCATCCCGTCGAAGCGAACGAAACCGGTGCTGCCAAGGAACTGGTCGCCAATAAAGAGCTGGCCACCAGCCGGGTCAGCCACGATGGTTCCCTGGTTGATGATTCCTTCGCCGGTAATACTGGCACTGGCAGTAACGACATTGTCATTGTTACCGCGAATCGTCACTCCTGGCGCAATCGTCAGCGTGCCGGGCGCGAGAATTTGACTTGAAAGATCGCCGTTTCCAAGAAACACGGTTGCCGCCCCCGAGAGAGTCTGACTGGCAGTGCTACCGTTGCCAATGAACAGGACTCCCAGGTTGGTGCCGTCGGACGTGCCCAAAATCGCGGTGCCGTTGAGCACCAAACCGCTGAGGATTTGCAGACGCGCCGCGTTGACGGGAGGAAACTGGCTCAAATCCAAATCGCCATTGACCGTCACACCATCGAGGATTCCGCCCCCGGAAGTCGCGATCAGCCCGGCCCCGCCGCTCTCGTTTACCGTTCCGCTCTTGATCGTTCCGCCTTGAATATTCCAAGAGCCGGTCGTGGCGTTCAAATCCAAGGTCGTGCCCGTATTGTCCAGCGTGCCCGTCAAATTCACGGTGCTACTAGTGCGCGAGAAATGGCCAACGTCGATGCTGGACACCGTGAACAACCCGCCCAGGTTCACGGTGGAATTGGTCGCGGTGATCGTGCCGGAGTTGCTCCAGGGGCTCGTGTCGGCGACGCCCAAGTCGAGCGTTCCGCCGTTGGCCGTTATCGAGTTGAGATTGAACCAACCGCCCAAGAATCGCAAAGTTCCGCCGGCGCTCGCGCTCATCGTGCCGCCACTGGTAACGGCATTCACAATGAGCGTGCCCCCGGCCGCATCGGCCGAGATCGTGCCATCGCTGAAAATCGTGCCGAACATCGTGCCGTTGTGGCCGTGAATCAACACTCCCGGAGCAATGTGATACGCCCTGGGAAGAGCGCTGTTGCTTGTCACAAGGTTGCTGGCGCTGCCGCCGAACAGCAAGTTTGCCGCGCCCGAGAGATCCTGATCGACAGGCGTGACGCCATCGCCCAGAATCAGCGTGCCCGCCGTCGTCCCGTCGGCGCTGCCGATGAAGGCGGTCCCGTTGAGCACCAGATTATTGCGGATCATCAATGTGCCGTTGCTGAGGTCGAGATCGCCATTGACCGGGACCCCATCCAGCGTGCCGCCCGCGGCAGTCGCGACTAGTTTCGCTCCGCCGCTCTCGTTCACCGTGCCGCCCTTGATCGTGCCGCCTTGAATATTCCAGGAGCCGGTCGTGGCGTCCAAATTCAGGGTCTTGCTGTCGAACAGAAAGCCGTGGGCAATCGAATCGACGTATTCGCCGACGATTCTGCCGCCGGAAATGCCCCCTGGACCTGTGCCGTTCGGTTGGACTGCCGAGGGATCGTCGAGGGTCGTAAAGGTCGTGCCGTTGTAGAGAAAACCGTGCTGATTTCCTAAGCCGTCCTGGTAGTACCCGACGACATTGCTGCCGGAGATGCCAGTCGCAGAGGTGCTTACGCTGCCGGGGTAGTCGATAGTTGCGAAACTCGTACCGTTGTAAAAGAAGCCGTGCGACGTGGAGGAGTCGTTGTACCTCCCGACGATGTTGTTGCCCTCGATGGCATTGAGGACGGTTCCATTTACTCCCAGGGGATCGTTCAGGGTCGTAAAAATCGAGCCGTCGTAGACAAAGCCATTGGCCTTTCCGGTCGCGTCCTGGTAGAACCCGACGATGTTGCTGCCGTCGATGCCGATGGCATTGGTTCCAGAATCGTTGAATGGATGAGCGGCCAGCGGGTCGCTCAGGGTCGTCCACGTCGAACCGTTGAAGAGAAAGCCCTGATTCTGTCCCGATGCGTCAACGTACGTTCCGACGACATTGCCGCCGTCGATGCCGCCGGGTCGGGTTCCGGCCCCGGCGAATGGATGTGTGCCCAGCGGGTCGTCCAGCGTCGTGTACGTCGTGCCGTCGTAGAGGAAGCCATGTGGGTTAAAAGAGGAGTCGCGATAGAACCCTACGATGTTGCTACCGGAGATGTCACTGGCATAGGTTCCATCCACTCCGAATGGGTCGTCCAGGGTGGTGAATTCCGGACCGGAGTCGTCGAGCGTGCCGGTGAGATTCACCGTCCCGCCGCTGCGGGTAAACGAGCCCAAGCCACTGGCCGTGAACGTGCCGCCAAGATTGATGGTGGAATTGGTCGCGGTGATCAAGCCGGTATTAGTCCAGACAGCGCCGCTGCCGGCGGCGCCCAACTGCAGCGTCGCATTCGTGGCGGTGATCGTGTTGGCATTGGTCCAAGTGCCGGTGAAGGCCAGCTTTCCGCCGCCGGTCGCATTCATCGTTCCCTGGTTGGTGATGTTATCGGCCACGATCGTGCCGCCGGCCGTGTCTGCCGTGATCGTGCCTCGATTAGTTATAGTCCCATTCGACGATAATCTGGCCAGCTCGCCATTCTCGCCGTCGATGGTCACTCCCGCGGCAATCGTCAGCGCTCCAGGATCGAGGATGAAATCCTCCAGGAAGTTGTTTGTGCTGCCGCCGAACAGCACCGTTCCAGTGCCCGAAAGATTCTGGCTGGCGGCGCTGTTGCCGTCGCCGAAGAACATGCGTCCAGACCTGCTCCCGTCGGCGCTTCCCACGTGCGCGGTGCCGTTGAGGACCAGGCCGTGCAGGATGTTGACGGTGGCCAGGTCGGTCTCGCTCAGGTCGAGATCGCTATCCATCTTGACCCCATCCAGCGTGCCGCCGGCGGGCGTCGCGGTGATTCCCTGGCCGCCAATACCTGGCACTACGTCCGCCCCAGCCAGTGTGCCGCCGCTCAATAAGAACGCATTATCCACTTGAACGGTGCCGCTGACCGCCAACGTGCCACCCGAGAGCGTGAACGGATCCAAGGAATGGAGACTCTTGATCGAATCGTTGCCGCTGGCGTGAATGACGGCGCCGGTGGCGGTGCTGATGTCGACGTCGTCCGTTGGGCCAGGCAAAGCCCCACCGCTCCAGTTAAACGGGTCACTCCAGTTGGTCCCGTCTCCGGCGCCCGTCCAAGTAACAATGGCCAACAACCGCCGCTGCTCGAGCAGTTCCAAGCCTAGGCGAAGAAAAGGCCGAACCCGAGGCGCGGAGCGATGCGCGCGAATCCCTTTTCGAGAATTGGCAACGACCATTACGAGTCCCCCGGAGATTACCGGGCGCAACTACTATCGACCCTTTCGAATTGCGCTTTTCGCGCGCTTAAAACATCAGCCAGTCAGTCCGGGACTGGCGACAGGCTTGAAAGTCCTGCCGATGTTAGCCGCGACGCGTTGCCGATCTCTGCTCCGAAGGCGATTTTCACTGGCTGATGAATCGTGAATGAGTCTCCATTGCTAAACAACGTATTTTTCACCGTAAGTCGAACGCGGTAGCCGCGTTTTCTGCAAAATTTCGAACTTGTGGCGTGTATATCCACCCTAGTGTGGGAAACGCAAAACTCCAATGTTAGGGGAATCTCAACTATAGTCACTCTTGGACTCGCCAACAAATGAATCCACAGGATTCACCAGCGCCACGCCTTGCCGGGGAGCGCACGGTCAAGCTAATCGGCAAGGTTTCCCGGTTTTTCTCCCGGTTGTCTCCTGCGAGCGGCCATTTGACCTGATGCAGGCGCACTGGCGCTCACGGGGAAAAGATCAGCACGCGGAATGGGTCGATTCCGATCTTCGTCTGGCATGGGCAGGCATCGCAGGCGCCTGCCTCCGCGTTGACCTCCTGGCGCGGAAAGTCGCCGAAGTCAGCCCTCGCGTCCAAGGCGGTCACTCTTGCCGCATCGCTTCGATAGGATTGAGGCGCGCGGCACGTCGGGCAGGCACGAGCGCCGACAGCAGGACGACGGCCAGCGCCACCACAAGCAACAGTGCGATGAATTGCGGCCGAAGCGCGAAGGCAATGTAGTGGCCAAACATCGAGCCCAGAGAGACATTGATCATTCGCGCCAGAGACGTGCCCGCAATACCTCCCGCCAAAACCCCCAACAGGCCGATCAACGCAGCCTGCCCGAGCACCGCCTTGATGATCTGGCCACGCCTCATGCCGATAGCTCGCAGCATGCCCAATTCTCGGGTCTGCTCCAAGACATTCATCGTGAGCGTATTGACGACGCCCAGCGCGCCGACCAACAGGCCGAGCGTCAACAGCACCCACAGACCGCCGGTGACTCCGGCCACCATGGAATCGATCAGTTGCAAGACTTCGGCAAACGATTGCAGCAGGAGGCCGTTCTGCCGCGCCAGCCGCGCGAGCTCGGGTGCCAGTTGGGCGGCTTTTCCGGGCTTGGACTTGATCAGGAAGGAATCGGCGCCCTCAATGTGAAACAACCGCTGGGCGACGCTCCGGTCGGCATAGACTACCGATCCGCCGAACGTGTACTCCGTCGCCACGCCAGCCACGCGGAACGCGTGGTTCTCGGTGCCGAACGTCACGCGCAGCACGTCCCCGGCATGGACGCCAGTGCGTTCGGCCAATACCGATCCCACCACGACTTCACCCGCCAAAACGCAATCGCGAATTGCGCGGGACTCACCGCCGATCAAATCCAGCGGCAAATGATCGTAGAGCCGAAACTCACGCGCGATCATCATGGCATCTTGTCCCGCCGCTTCAATGCGCAGCAGACGAAGCGCCTCGGCCTTTTCGACATCGTCCAGCGCTACGATTTCGTCATCGATCGAGTCGGACAGAGTGACGGCGTCCTGGCCGGTCATGTCGGGCATCATCGCGCGAATCAAAAAATCGCCTGGCACCGTGCGTTCGTACCACGTGCGAACGTCGTCGGTGACGCTGAACACCGCGTTGCTCGTGCCGACCCCGGCGCAAATGGCGATGAAGAGTACGCCGATCGTCAACGAACTGCGTCCCGCATGGCGCAATACCAAGCGCTCGGACATCTCCCCCTCGATGGTCAACCAACGCCGGACCGGCCACACGAGCAACTTCACTCCCGGCAGCAGAGCCACCGGCGCCAGTAGCACAAGCGACACGAGCGACAGGATCAGGTCAAAAATGGTGCACCAGATGGGCAGCTCGCCGCGCGCCAAACCAATTTCCACGACAGCGGCCACGACCAACCCTGCCAGCCCAACCACGGTGGTCGCGCGATGTCCGCGCTCGGGCCGCACCGTCACCACGGGCCGCATGCCTTCCAGGGGCGAAACGCGGCTGGCCATGTAGGCCGGGTACCAGGCTGCCAACAGGCAGATCGCCGGGCCCACGAGCCCGCCGGCGACCAGCCCCCAGTACAACTCCGGAGTTTCGGGAAGACTCGCGTTCAACAGTGCGGCCATCGAGCGTGTCAAGAATCGCCCGCCATATATTCCGATGGGAATACCAACCAAGGTGCCGATGATGCCCGTCAAAAGGGCCTCGCGGCAGACGAGGACTATGATCTGGCGGCGGGTCGCGCCGAGGGCCCGCATGATCGAAAGCTGCTGCCGCCGCTCGCCGACGTTCATCAAGAACACGCCGAGCGCAATGAAGACGGCGGTGGTGAACGAGAGAGCGCTTGCCATGTTCAGACTGACTTCGGTCAGCAGCATCGTCTCTTGAGCCAGTCCGGTGCGCGACGACGGAACCCTCACGCTCAGTTCTGGCGGCAACGCGGCGGACACTTCGGACTGGACTTCGGCCGCGCGTCGCGATTCGGTGAGGAAAATATTCAGCCCATCGACTTCGCCCACTGAGCGAAATGCCTGTTGCAGGGGATTGATCGCCGCCAACAGCATGCCGCCCTGACGAAGGCGCACGGCGTTTTCGAGCGCGACGATGCCGCTAATTCTGTAGGGCCGCACGCCGCGCGAGGTGAGCAGGCGGACGTCGTCGCCGAGCTGGATTCCCAACCCGGCCGCCAAATGGGTCTCAAGCGCGATTTCGCCGGCTGCCGCGGGAAAGGTGCCTTGGGTGACTTCGAATCCAAAGAGCGATTCCGGCTCGTCGCGAACGATGCCGACCGCAAGTGCCTTGGCCTTATTCTCGCCGGCGTAAATGATCGTGGCACGGTGAAACAGAGGCACGATCGTACGGACGCCGCTCAAGGATCGAATCGCGTCGGCGACGCCTTGCTCGAAGCGTCCGCCACCCCGGGCCACGACTTCCAGGTCGGCCCGGCCGGCCAGCGCCTGAAATACCTGCTGGTAGGCTCTGCGCGTCGTGGCCGTGGCGGATGTCACGGCCACGATTGCGGCGACGGCAATCGTGACGCTCAACAGGCTCAACAGCGAACGCCCGCGTCGCCGCCCCAACTCGCGCAGGGCGTAGCTCCAAGAGATCATGTCCTTCGCTCCGAGCCGCCCGCCGCCACGTCCATTCCCAGCCGCGGGTCAGCGTCGGCGACAATCAGTCCATCGCGAACGTGGATCACGCGATCGGCTCGCGACGCCACCGAAGAGTCGTGCGTCACGAGCACGACGGTTTGCCGTTGTTCATCGACAAGCTCTCGCAGGATGGCGATGACGCGATCCCCACTCGTGCTATCGAGGTTTCCGGTCGGTTCATCCGCCAGCACGATCGCGGGCTCCGCCACCAGGGCCCGCGCGACGGCCACGCGCTGCTGTTCACCGCCCGAAAGCTGGCTGGGAAGATGATTGCGCCGCTCGGCCAGACCCACCAGCGCGAGCATCTCGACGGCCCGACGATCGGCTTGGGCAGCTCCCATGCCGTCGAGTCGCAATGGCAAAGCCACGTTTTCGGAAGCGGTGAAGATCGGCAGCAGATTGAACTGCTGAAAAATGAATCCAATCCGCCGCCGTCGCAGCAGGCTCCGCTCGTCGTCCGTCAGAGCGCTGATGTCGGTCCCCTCCAGCAGAATCCTGCCCTCGGTGGGCGCTTCCAAAGCGCCCAGCAGACTGAGCAAGGTGCTCTTTCCCGAGCCGGAGGGCCCGACGACGGCAACCAGACTCGCGCGCTCTACTTGCAGCGTGACGCCGCGCAGCGCGGCCACCTCGACGCCGGCGTCGTAGATCTTGGTTAGATCGTATGCTTCGATAACCGACATGCTATGATTCCCACGGAGTATCGCCGGGCCTTCTTCACTTTGCACCGGTGTCATTTGAGTTCGGCGCGTCGGCGGCAGGATTGTCGGCCGCTTCGCCCCCGCCCGTGCCGGAACCCTCGCCGCCGGTGCCGCCCGAGATGGAACTTGACGCACCAACATCGGCGGAACCCGCGTCCGTGCCGCAGCCGACCACGCCAGCGACCGTGGCCAGCACGACGAATAATAATGACTTCCTCATGAATGGCTCCTTCTACCTAGTACGTACTGCCCGATCGTCGAGCCACCGTCACGGCGGTGCCACCGCATTGTAGCCGGCCAGTTTTCATTCGACGACTCATAACTGTTGTCCCGCAAGGCTTCTGACGCGCACGGCTATTCTTACCCGGACTCAACACGTTCAACCACTGCGCGTAGTCCAATGCAGCCGATCACTTCGCCGCCGCGTCGAAATCGGCTTTGGCCTTGGCTTCTTGGGCCGACGAAATCTCCGGGTTGGGAGTGGCATCGCCCGGTTCGAGCCCCAGGATCCACTTGATGCCACCCAACAGCGATTGCATGTACTTCTCATTGGTCCACACGTCCTCGCGATGGCCGAGGCTCATGTGCAGGATTTTGCCGTCGCCGTAGTTTTTGACCCAGGCGATCGGCACGTGATAGGGCTTTTTGAGATTCGTCTTGGCCATGTTGAGGCTCATTAGCACGCGCACTTTTTCCGGCTGCCAGTGTACGAATCGGTAAATCTCGTCCTTGATTTCGAACTCCGCCCCCCACGGCTGGCTCACCGGATGTTGTTGATCGTGAACGGTGACGGTGACGGTCTGATTCGAGCCCCAGGGATGTTCAATAAAAGTACCGCCGAGCATTTCCCAGTAGGGTTGGTAGTTGTGATACGTATCGGCCGCCGAATGCGCGCCGATGAAGCCATGTCCCTTCTGCTTCACCCAGATATTGAACAGGTAATCGCGCACATCGTCGGCAAACGGCAAATCGCCGGTGGTGTAAAACATCACGATATCATAGCCGTCGAGCTTTTCTTTCGTGACGTCGCGGGCCACGTCTTGCGTGCAATCGACGCGAAACATTCCGCTGGAAATCCCCAGATCGGTCATCGCCCGTTCGGCCGGCGACAGCTTGTCCTCGGGCCGCGTGACCGAACCGTGCTTGAAGCCCGCGCTTTGCGTGACCATCAAGATCCGAGCATTTTTCTTGGGCGACTCGTCGGCAAGCGTGCTGCCGGCGGTCAGAAAGAAAACCAGCGCCAGACGGCCAACGTTGACGATTCGTCGCGTGATCATAGCGGGCTCCTCCAGGATGCTAGTGCGAAGCATGACCAACCGAGAGCATTTATTCAAGCATCTGAGATCGGTTGACGCAACCACGGATCATGTCTAACGGCTTTTGACGCCGGCTGTCCGCGGGGCTAGGATGGCACCGGACACTGGGCGAAAATAGAAACGTTGAATATGAGCGTGATAACGAGTCCCGCACAACCGATCGATCAGGCGCGTGACGCACCGCTGTTGGCCTCCGTTCGCTTGGTGGTGCTTCCGGTTGCCACCGGGGTAATGCTCGCGCTGGCGTTTCCGCCGGGAAACTTACAGTTCCTGGCTTGGGTTGCGCTGGTGCCGCTAGGCTTGGCGCTGCGAGACAAACGCAACTGGCCGGAACTCTATTTCGGTTTATACCTTGGCGGCCTGGCATTTCATCTTATCCACCTCGATTGGATTCGCTCGGGTGGCGGAGCATCGTGGCTCTCCGGTCCACGGGCAACGCAATGGCTGGCTCAGGGGGTCATGCTGGCTCTCATTTGGCCAATGACAATGTGTGTCGGACGGTTCTTCATCAGCCGCGCCCGCCTGCCGATGGCCCTCGCGTTGCCAATCGTTTGGATTGCCTTCGAATTCGCCCGCAGGCATTTATGGGCGATTTGCGACGCGACGGGGTACCCGTACGGACAATTGGGATTAACGCAATCAGATCATATTCGCTTTATCCAAATCGCCGACCTGGGAGGCGTTTATGCGGTCACCGCAATTGTCGCCGCCGTTAATGGGCTGGTCGTTGACGTTATCTGTTGGCTCATCGCGCTCCGGCGGCATCTTACGGCGCGAGCACCCATCGCGGCAACGGTGGGGGTGACTGTCATCGTCGGAGCGGTATGGCTGTATGGTTCCTGGAGAATTTCGCAAGACACTTCGCGCACCGGGCCCGTCGTTGGGCTAATGCCTCGTAGAGACTGGTCAGCATCGGATGTTGAAGTGGACAGTGACGCCGAGGACGATGTTGATTGCAACCTGTGCAGCGTGGCCGCAATGCGCCGCTTGCGCGAACGGAATGGCCAACGCGATCACGCCGACCTGCTCATTTGGAGCGAAGGCATCTATCCGGGCCAAATCGCTTTGACATCACCCGCGCAACAATCGAACAATCGTCCGCTCACCGCCAGTCAAGACTCCACTGGCGACGAATTGTCAGGGACGCGTGTCGACGAGATCAAAGACGGTCAATTGACGGTTGCCCGAATGGAGCGGTTTGCGCGACGGGCGGGCGCATCGCTAGTTGTCGGTTGCAAGCGGCTCGAAGTCGATGGAAGTTCAAACTGTTACAATTCGGCTGCGGTCGTTGATCCAAGACGCGGATACCTCGGCGCTTTTGATAAGTTGCGGCTCGTGCCGTTCAGTGAGTTTTATCCGCCTGGACGGCCGTTATTCGGACCGGCGAGGCCCAATTCGTTTGCGCATGGTGAAGGGTATCCGGTCTTCTCCGTTGAAGCGCGCGAGCCAGCCCGGGTGTCCCTTTTCGCCGTTACGATCTGTTATGACACCGGATTTCCGGAACTCTATCGGCGGTATATGCGCCCGCCGACGGGCGAAACGGCGCCGGCGTTTTTCGTCGTGCCAGCCTGCGAAGCGCACGACCGCGCCATGCGCCTCCAACACTTGTTGCTCGCGCTTGCAAAATTTCGGGCAATCGAATGCCGCCGGGCGCTTGTCCGCAACGCTCAGGCCGGTTACTCGGGCATCATTGACGGAAATGGAACGCTGATTGCGCAGCCGCCGGAAATCGACTTCAAGGAGCCGGCGATTTTGGGACGCATGCCGCTCGATCAGCGAACGAGCTTGTACCCAATCCTGGGCGATTGGCTGCCAAGCACTGCGTGCGTGGTAATACTTCTTGTGGCATTGCGGCGTGCCACTTCGTATGGCGCGCACTTCGTTCGCCGTATCGGAACAAGGCCGGTCGCCGCATAGATTGTCTTGATTCAGCCCGATGCGCTGAATTCCTGTCAGAAAGGCAGTTCGAAGGAAGACTGGTTGTCCCGTTTGTGCATTTTCTGCCAGACATTTGGATCGACCGCATCGGAGACGAAATGCCCGGACCCATCAGCCATCAGCAGATTGACGCCGCCAGAGTGCATGCTGCGCGACGTGGCTTGTTCGGAGATTTCCGCGCTCGGATTATTCAGATTCGCGCTGCATCGCATCCCCTGTGCGTCCAGGTCGCCAACGACCGCTGAGAGTGCGCCACAACCCTGGATTGCGTCGGCACCAGCGTTGGGCCCACCGTTTCCCTTGATCCCGTGTGCGACCGTGACGCTGCACCCCGGAAATCCCAAGGACCAAACTCCGCGGCGATCCAACGGATGAATGCCAGCCCGGATTTCTTCGATCGCCACCGTCTTGCTCAGCCCGCTGGAAAAGTCGGCGTACCTGAACCACTTGTTCACTCCGCCGATTCCGCTGCCCCAGACTTGGGTCGTATCGGTCGCCAGATTTGTGCCGTCCACCTGAAACCCGTCAGTGCACGTTCCGGGCGGCCATTGGGTGCTGAGCCGCATCAAACAACGCTTGTTGGTACCGCCGTTCATCGCATAGTTCCCTCGGGCGTAACCGCGGTCCGCCGCGGCCAGGCCCGCTCGTTGGAAATGATTGTCCGCCCCGTTTGCTATGTCGCTGGGGCACTTCAACAGAGGCACGTCCGTTGCTCGGGCACCCTCGTTGCGCGGATCGCCGATGGGTCGCGTCAAATCGAAAGCATCGTGTAGCGATTGCTCTTCGACATACGGCAAAATCGCAATGATCCAATTGGCAAACATCCGGTCCGGCTTTTGCCCGGAAGCGAGCCCCAAACTGACGCGATCGATGGTTCCGGGTGGAGCAAAGCCTTGCCCCAACGGCTCGCCCGGCGGCGCCCAGATGGCGCCGGCGGGGAGGCGGCGGTTTGCATCGTGGAATTCCTGCAAACCAACTCCAACTTGCCTCAGGTTTGACAGGCATTGCGTTTTGCGACTCGATTCCCTGGCGAATTGCACGGCGGGCAGCAAGAGAGCCATCAGCAGTCCGATGATTCCAATGGCAATCAGCACTTCAATCAGAGTAAATGCCATGTGGAAATCGGGGCGAACCTCAACGGTTTGGGCAACCGACGATCGCGCGCTAGTTTCGATTCGAAGCATTGTCTCGCCACGCCTTGAGTACGACGAGAGAAACAACCCAGATTCCGCATACTACCGCGTAAGCCCGCCAGGTCCAAGTTCG
>JACQFF010000084.1 GCA_016200205.1 Planctomycetia bacterium | reverse complement strand
CTCTCGGCCCCCAGATCGCCCACCAGCCGCGCCCGCGGCGTAATCTCATCCTCATCCACCCCCAGCGCATCGACCAACGCCGTCTGCACCTTCGAAAACACCTCACCTTTCATCGCCATCGTCGGCCACCTCCAAGAATTCAATATTCGTGTTTTTTGACATCCAGGTTGAAACTGGAACGAGTGTACTCGGCAGGTCAAAGTTTGCACCTGACGTTGATGCCATGTCACGCACCACCCAGGCTGAGCCCGCCATCGACGCGCAATACCTGGCCAGTCAAGTAGCTGGCATCATCGCTCGCCAAAAACGCGACCACGCTGGCAATTTCCTCCGGTTGACCGACGCGTCGCAACGGAATGGCTTCCTTGATTCGATCGCCGGCCAAATTGCGGACAGCTTGGCTCATATCGGTTTCGATCATGCCGGGGGCAACGCCGTTGACGCGGACTTTGCGGCTGGCGAGTTCTTTGGCCAGGCAGCGGGTCAACCCATCGATGCCGCCTTTGCTGGCGGCGTAATTGACTTGTCCGCGCGAACCGAACTCGGCTGCCACGCTGGAGATATTGATGATGCTGCCCTTGCGCCGCGACATCATCGGTTGCGTAACGGCATGGCAGTAGTTGTAGGTGCCGGTAAGATTCGTTTCGATCACGTCGCGCCATTGCTGCGGGCCCATGGTGGCAAACAGGCCGTCGCGAATGATGCCGGCCGAATTGACGAGGATATCGATTTGCTGCCAGGCGGCCAAAAGATCGGCAACCACCTGGTCGGCCCGGAGCGAATCGGCGACATCGGCCTGAATCGCGCGCACCTCTCCGCCCGTGGTTCGCAACTGGCCGACTAAACGATCGGCGGCTTCTTGATTTTGATTGTAGAGAAACGCCACTTGCGCGCCCTCGGCCGAAAGCCGCGAGACGCAAGCGCGGCCGATGCCGCGACTGCCGCCGGTGACAAGAGCTGTTTTACCCTGTAAGCGCATCGGTAACCTTGCCCCGGCTGGGCTCAGGAGCGGCGCCAAGTTGAGCGATCATAGCCGAACCGTTCGTGGCGGGAACCTCGATGGGCGGCCGATGTATGAGAGCGAATCGCGCTTTGAGGCCGCGTCGCAGATAGTTGTCGGTGGGCGCCAGTTGAGGCCGCGTGTCGGCCAGGTTGTAGCGTTCCAAGATGAACCGACCGCTAACCGCCGTGCGTCCGTCCAGAATGCCTTGGGCCTTTACCTGCACGTCGCGGGAATCGAGTTGCAGGATTTCGGCGGTGACAGACAGTACGCGGCCGGGTTGTACGAAATCAGCGAAGCGGATGTTGCGTGCCTCTTTGAGCGTCACGATGCTGTGCGCAAAGTCTTCCGTGGCACGGATTAGCCAAGCGCTGGCTTCGGTCATGGCTTCGAGCATCAGCACACCGGGCATGACGGGGAAGCGTGGAAAATGATCGGCCAGATACTCTTCGCCAAGCGAGAGGCACTTGAGGGTCGTGATCTTCACGCCCGGCTGTATTTCCAAGACACGATCAACGAACGTAAAGCGCATTTTCAATCAGCGGACCGGAGTGCAAGGGACCTAGTTGAAGCGGTGTAGTATATCGGGCTAACCGTTGGGCCACAACTGTTAATCTCTGGCTTGTTAATCTCTGACTCTGCCCGATCTCGCCCAAATGGCCGTCCGATCGAGTCCACAAGGCGGCCATTCGTGTCCGTAGCGTAGGTTGCCCGACGTCACCACGAGACCTTTGTGCGGTTGGCGCAGGCCGGCGGTTTGTTGTTTATTTGCCGGCGCATTGCTAGGATTTCAATATGCGAAAGGGCATCGGTGTTTCGCCGGGCGTGGCGGTCGGCACGGCGTATTGCATCAACGAAATCTTTGTCAATCCCGACACCAAACGGCTGGAAAAAAGCGAGGTCTTGGCCGAACTAGGCCGATATGACCAGGCCCGCGATCGAACCGCCGCCGATTTGAACGCGCTGTATCAAAAAGTCGCCAGACAGGTGGGGACGGAAGAGGCGGCCATCTTTCGGGCCCACGAATCCATTCTGCACGACTCCGCATTCACGGCGAAAATCCGCGCCTGGATTGTCGATGAATGTCAAACCGCGCCAGCCGCTCTGCACCGCTTGCTCGAGGAATACACGACGCTCTTTACGAGCACCAACGACGATTACATCAAAGAGCGGCTGGCCGATGTGCGCGACGTGGTGATTCGCTTAAGCGGGCACCTGTCCGATGTGCTGAAACCGCAACTCGGAGCGCTGCGAGAGCCCTTGATTCTGGTGGCCAACGAACTGTTGCCCTCGCAGGTAGTGACGCTGGGCAAACGGGAAGTGGCCGGTGTCGTCACCGAGACCGGCGGGCGGACTAGCCATGCGGCCATTCTCGCCCGCAGCCGCGGGATTCCCGCGGTATCCGGCGTGAAGGGGATTCAGCGCCAGATCAAGAACGGCGATCTGCTGGTGGTCGATGGCCGCGAAGGCCATGTGCTGATCAATCCCGACCCGGAAACGACCAGCGCGTATCTGAAACTCCAACGCGAGTTTTTTGATCTCAAAGACGCGCTGGCCGAGAACCGCGATCAGCCCGCGGTCACGGCGGACGGTCAGTCGGTGGAGCTGTTGGCCAACATCAATAGCCTGAGCGATGCGCAAGCGGCGGTGGCGATGGGCGCCTCGGGCGTGGGATTGTTTCGCACGGAATACATTTTCCTGACGCATCCCGACGTGCCGGACGAAGAGCAGCAGTTGCAGGTTTATCGCGAAATCATCGAGGCCAGCCCGAACCATCAAGTCACGATTCGCACGCTTGACCTGGGCGGCGACAAGACGATTCCCTATCTGGGGCACGCGCGCGAGGCCAACCCGTTTCTGGGATGGCGCTCGATTCGATTGTCGTTTGAGCATCCGGAATTCTTCGCCAAGCAGATTCGAGCGATCTTGCGCGCCGCGGCCAAGGAGCCGGCGTACGCGAAGCGCGTGCGGATCTTGTTTCCGATGATCACAACGCTGGAAGAGATTCGCCGCGTCCGCACGATGGTCCGCAAAGCACGTCAACAGCTCGAGGCCGAAGGCAAGCCGTACGGCAGCGTGCGAATTGGATTCATGCTGGAGGTACCGGCCGCCGCGGTGTCGATCGACTCGCTGTTGGCAGAGGTGGATTTCGTTTCGATCGGGTCGAACGACTTGGTGCAATATCTGATGGCCGCGGATCGCGACAATCCGAAAGTCAGCCATTTGTGCCAGCCGCTGAGTCCGCCGGTGTTACGCGTGTTGACCAATATCATCGCGGCCTGCAACGCGGCCGACACGCCGGTCACGTTGTGCGGCGAAATGGCCGGCGCGCCGCGGGCCTTCGTGTTGCTCTTCGGCATGGGGCTACGCAGCTTCAGCATGAGTCCAGCATTCATTCCGATGATCAAGGATCTGACGAGCCATCTGACGCGCAAACGGGCCGAGCGGATCCTGCGGCGGACGCTGGAGATCAAAACCACGGCTGGCATTCAGCGCTTCATGGCCGCGCAAATCGCCGAGATCGCCCCCAATCTGAAATTGCTCGATTCGGCATAGAGCGATATTCGCAATGGGCCTTGGCTGACATGGACGTCGGTCAGCCGAGTCATGCCGCAATCTTCGATGCGATCCTTCCGCGCACGGGCCTGTTCAGCAAGCCGGTTGATCTCTCAGACGCGACGCCGTTTCCGCCTGACCCAACCCGGAGCGATCAAACCGGCCGCCAACAACGCAAGAGTCGACGGCTCGGGAACGGCGATGATGTTGCCCGTGAGGAAGTATGACCCCATGTCGTAAAAACCGGTGTTGTTGGGGTCCGCGGCGCTGACGACTTGCGCATAGTAGTTGCCCGCCGGCAGGACGAGCGAGAGCGTCTCGTTCAGAAAAGTCGTGGCCGATGAAGCCACGACGGCGCCGGTGGCGTCGAGGATTCGCAACGTGCTGTCGAGGGTCGCGCCAGGATCCGAAACGCCCGGCGTAATGGTGGATCGGCCGGCATGCGCAGTGATGGAAACCGAGCCGGTGCCGGTCGTGAATGACCAATAATCGGCCACGTAGCTGGCTTCGCCGCTCCAGGCTGGGCTCGCGCTACTCGCCGGCACGATCACGCCCCTGGCGAGGCTCGCATTGATGCTGGTGCCCATGAGGGGCAGCGGCGTTGCGGCGAGCCGCGAGTGTCCAACGCCGTCGTTGATAAAGGAGCCCAGGCCGAGATTGTTAAGGATTACGCGAGGATCGTTTTGAGTTGTAGGTCCGAGGCTGTTCACGTGAGCGGTGCCATTCTTCCAGGTGCCCCGTTCGGCGGAATAGGAATTGCCCATGATCGGCGCCTTGGATCCAAATCCAGTGCCAGTGCCGAGACTGTATTCGTTGACCAGCGTATCGCCGCTATAATCGCTCTGGTGAAGTAGCCCGAATCCGTGTCCGTTTTCGTGGGCAGCCGCCTCGCCGATGAATTGCAGGTTGCCCGGATTCTGCGCGGCGAACACCCAGTCCGTGTGGTAGCCATTGCTGAAAGGCTGCGCGTTTTGCGTCACGCCGACATAAGAGACGCCGCCGCCGCCGGACCAGGCGCCGCTACCGCCGATGACCGTATGCATCATCCTGGCCTGGTTATCGTAATAATCCTGGCGCTGCGTATCGTTGGTGGCCTGGCCGGCAGCAACCGCCGGGTCTACGGTCGTGACGTTGACGTTGAATGGAGCGTACTTCTCAGACACTCGCGACCAGACCTTTTGGATGAGCCCCAATTCGAAAGTACTGAAGCTGGTCGCGTTACCGTCGGTGTCGTAGGCGGGTGTGATGCCGGGAGTATACGATGCGTTATTCCCCCAGTCGCCATTGAAGCTGAAGCCGCCGAAATCGAGGTAGACCGTGTAGGGAGCACCGGGCGAACTGTTGAACGCCGGCGCGCTGGGATGGGTTTGGGCGCTTGCCGAAGCAACGAGGGTGACCATCAACACGAAACTTGACAGCGTCGCGAATCGAGAACACTTACGATCCGCCAACAATAAAGCCGAGGACCGAAGGGCTTCCGCCCATAACGCCACCCTCATTAACCGGCTCATTAGCTTACCCCTGGTGCGCCTGGGCACGGGGCCCATGTCGGTCGGCGGTGATGATAGTCCACCAGTCGCAGGGTGTCAAGGTTTTAGTTTCGCTTTTTTGAGTTTCGGGGGCGCTCGCATATTCAAGACCGCTCGCGTAGCGAGGACACCGCAATAATTCCTGGTCGTGCGGATCGCGGCGTCAGGGGGCACGTGCCAAGATTGCGAGAGTTGAAGGTCAACACCAGCGGTTGAGAAGAATCGTCCTCAGCGGGCGGTTCCAACATCCGGCGCGCCGCGTATAATCGGGCGTCCAGCCGAACGAGCGTTCGATCGCTCCGCTTGTATCGATCTCTCAAAGCACCAGGAAAATCACAACCATGGCTCGCTTTCGCCTCTTCCCTGAAATGACCCTTGCGCTGATCGTGGCCCTGGTGTTTGGCGCTGCGGACGCCCACGGCGCCACGAAGGTCCAGTCGATCGAGGGAATTACCGAATACCGCCTCGACAACGGCCTGCTGGTGCTCCTTTATCCCGATGCTTCCAAGCCGACGGTGACGGTCAACCTGACGGTGCTGGTCGGCTCGCGTCACGAGGGATATGGGGAAACCGGCATGGCTCATTTGCTGGAGCACATGGTGTTCAAAGGCACCCCCTCGCACCTGACAATCCCCAAAGCGCTGCAAGAGCGTGGGGCACGCTTCAATGGCAGCACGTCGGTCGATCGGACAAACTATTTTGAGACGCTGCCGGCCAGCGACGACAACCTGAACTTCGCGCTCGACTTGGAAGCCGACCGCCTGGTGAATAGCTTTGTCAAACAAGAGGACCTGTTGTCCGAAATGACGGTGGTCCGCAACGAGTTCGAGCGGGGCGAGAATTCCCCGAGCATATTGCTGAATCAGCGGGTGATGTCGGCTGCCTTCGACTGGCACAACTATGGTAAATCCACCATCGGAAATCGGACCGACATCGAACGCGTGCCGATCGGAAAATTACAGGAGTTCTATCGCAAGTACTATCAGCCGGACAACTGCCTGCTGGTGATCGCCGGCAAGTTCGACGAAGCCAATGCGGTGGAATTAGTTGAAAAATACTTCGGCAAACTGCCCAAGCCGAAACGGAAACTGGACAAAACCTATACCGACGAGCCGCCGCAAGATGGCGAGCGATCGGTGATGTTGCGGCGCGTGGGCGATGTGGGCCTGGTGGCCGCCTTCTATCACGTTCCCTCGGGCGGGCATTCCGACGAGGCGCCGCTCGATGTGCTGGCCAACATCTTGAGCGCTCCGCCTTCCGGCCGGCTGTACAAAGCTTTGGTCGAAACGAAAAAGGCCACGGACGTTTCCGCGGGTTCCGCCAGTTGGCACGATCCG
>JACQFF010000078.1 GCA_016200205.1 Planctomycetia bacterium | reverse complement strand
GGACGCGAGTGACATTAAACAAGTAGAGAACGTCGCGATCATTGCTCAAGTAAATTGGAAGAATCTCCCCGCAAGATTCGAGGATCGGTCGCAGATGTTCCACCGCGCGCGCTCAGCACCATCGTGGCGAGCGTGAAGGTGGTGAAATCGGTTTTCGGCAAATAACTGCGGTACTCGTCGCGTCCCACGATTTCAAAGATGGGCGGTGACCAACCGCTCGCGAGAGGGCGCGGCGGGTCAGGATTGCACCGATCACAAACGTCATCCGGAGCATAAATATATGCTTGATTATCCGCATTATGAAATTCGTAGATCTTCATGGCGTTGCCTCCGCTAGTGTGGAAACTTGCCTGCAAGAAGTTCCTTGCGAATCTGATTAAGTACTAGAAGGACCTCTTCCCGGGACTTGGCGACTTTCAGTCGTTTTGCGACTTCATCGAAGTAACGTTGAGAATGGAGAGTTCCGTGGTAGGCGGCCCTTACCGCGTCCTCGAATTGCGACGGCAAATAAACGCCATTCGCGGCGTTTTCGACGCTAATTCCGAATCGTGTCAAAATATTTCGTGCGTCCACTGCACTTTGAAATTTCTTCAGACCGGCCGGCACGATATGGTGCGCAGCCGTTCCGGCCGGCCGATCGATGCCGGCCTTCACCATGTTCCTGGCGAGCTGTTATTCATCGGTCCATGCCAGCCTAAAATCGTAGCCGGTCAAATTAGCGCTCTCCACGGCGGCAACCGCGCGCTGAGTCGCAAAGATTTCTGTGATGGGACCCATTTGCATGTTCTTGAAGAACAAAGCATCGCTTGGAACGAGCGCCGGATCGAAGACGAGCCGCTCGCACGGTCCAATCGCGCCGCTCGGTAACTTCATGAATTTCGAGCGTATCATGTCCACGGCGTTGATGACGCACGTGACATTGAACAGGTACAGAATGTCGCGATCGTTGCTCAACTGAATCGGCAGGATTTCGCCACAAGCAGTAAGAACCGGCCGTAGCCGCTCGACTGCACGACTGCTGAGTATGGCCGTTGACGGCAAATGAGCCGGGAAATCGCACTTTGGAAGATAGCTGCGAAACGCATCGCTGGTCACAAGCTCGAACGTCGGTGGCGACCATTCGGCCGCCAACGAACGAGGAGGATCAGGTTCACATTGATCCTCTTCGCCATCTGGCGCAGTCAGGTACGCTTGGTTCTCGTGAGTTTCGAAATAGTAGATCTTCATCGGTCGTCTGTTCCTTAATGAGGGAACGTCCCTGTCAAGAGCTCTTTGCGAATCTTGTTCAAGATCAGTAAGGCATCCTCTTTAGTCCTCGCTTTTTGTAGCCGCTTGTACACTTCATCTGAGTACCGTCGGGAGTGAATACTTCCGTGGTACGCGGCCTTGACCGCGTCGTCGAATTTGGAGGGCAAGTAAACTCCGTTGGCTGCATTCTCCACGCTGATTCCAAACTTGCTGAGAATCTCCCGTGCTTTCTTGGCACCGATAAACTTTTCTAAGGTAGCCGGCACGATATGATGCGCAGCCGTTCCGGCCGGCCGTTCGATGCCTGCCTTCACCATGTTCCTGGCGAGCTTGCGAGTGGACTCAAGCAGTTCGATCAGTTCTTTGACCGGCAAGGACTTTGCGCCGCGGACCGCCTCGGCGCTGATTCGCAATGACTGCCGACCATGCTTCAGAATCACTTCGGTTTTTCCCACGGATGCGGGAAGGAGGGGCAGCAGTCCAATCGCCGCGTAATAGTTGCCCTCGGAGAGGTCATGGATTGTAACGATCCAGTCCGCGCCTTCGCTGGCTATCGAAACTCCCGATAAATACAGTTCCGAGATAAGTGCAGCAAAGGCCGCCGCCTTCTTGACGGACTGTTTATAGGACTGGATCAGTGCTTCAATATTGGGAAATCCGGTGTGATCGAGATGCTGCCGAACTTCCGTCAGGCCGCTGGCATCGATGAGCCGCTCCATTAGCTCCTGCGCCGCCTCCGCCGGATTCAGGTCTTGACGAAGCCTGATCTGTTGCGGTCGCCAGTGGTTGCGCGTATCGAGCGCTGATTTACCGGACCAAGGGTTTTCAATTCTCAAACGACCACCCGATTTTTCGAAGGCTTTGAGCAGCTTCTGACCTTTGTCGCCATACAGCAACTTGAAGTACGTCAGCAAAGCGTTTTGACTGAGCTTCTCTTCTCCCGACGACGCATACGACGCGGTTCGAAATGACGCCGCCGCGTTCTGGGACGATCGTGCGCTGCCCGACCCGTCCGTCGTTGCCCACCAGCCGGCGTTCGGTGGGCCGCCAAGACGTGGATGTTTGCTCGGATCCCAATCGCCTTCGAGGAGCATCTCGGTGAAGTGCTCAGCGCGCCGCCAGCCCTCGCGCTCCTCAGCTTCTTTCCGTTGCAATGCGCGCAGCTTCTCCTCAGCTCGGGTCGAGATTCCTGCCGCCCATTCCAGAATCTCGCGCTTGTGCCGGGCTTCGGCTTCAGCCGCTTGCAGCCTGCGCAACTCGTCTGCATGTCTTGATGAAAATTGGGCCAGCCGTTCCAATTCTTCGCGTTTCGCTCGAGCCGCAGTTTCTGGGTTGATAATACTGGGAATCGGCTTGCCCAAAATGGCCTGTGCGAACAGCCAAGCCTCGCTCGGCGGCGAGCCGTCGGAACCATCACCGGGTTGCGGCGGGAAATTGCGGTGCATGAAACCTCCTTGCTTGTGGAACTTGGGACATTTTGCGGCCCGGATGCACACTGCTAACCAACCCGCTGAGTCAGAGTCGATCGGTTAGCTGCGAATCTTTCGTCGTGGCCAAACGATTTGGGGCCGCCGAGTCAACACTACCAAAAGTGCTGGCCTGATTTCTAGGGGCTCTTTGGTCTGTGAGCGGAAATACGCGACGAGCGTGATACGAGCGTTCGCTCGGTCAAAGATGTTACGAGCGTTCGCTCGGTCAAAGATGTGCGGCCAAGGAGCGAGCGACTGTGATCTTTAAATTTGAACCGCGGGGTGAAAGTGACATGGGACGCGTGCTGCGGGTTCGGAATCGTCAAAGCGTTGTAGTCGAAGGCTCAATTCTACTCTCGAAAGAGAGCGCCCGTTGCGCAGGCCGAGACATCGCGGGCGCAAGCACGAGAGCCGCTTGTCCTTGAGCAACTGGTCCGCAGCCTTCTGCCAGTCGATAGGGGCTAAGAGATCATGCAACACGTCCATGCCCCCAAGGCCATAGAGGGGATCCTTCTCGGCCGCGATGGTCTGCCCCTTGCTGCCGTCGTGGAGCTGCCCGCCCTTTGCCGGCTGACCAAGCCCAGCTAAACCCTTCGGTTTGTGGGTGGTGACAGCAATCGAGCTGCGAATCGGCAGCGGCTTTGGCAGAGCGATCTGGCGCGAGGCCGAAGTGCCGTATTTGCGCGTCAAATTGCCGTTGTGATTGCTGTGTCCGCCAGCAAAAGCGGCTGCAGCTTGCAGGGCCATCGTACCGAAAACCGTCACCGTCAAAAGAGTTTTGAAACGTGTCATCGTACACCAGTCCTTTCCCCCAGGGGGGCGTCTGCGGAACATTTCTCTAGCGGACGCACGTCCGCCTCAACTAGTACAAGCGGGAAAGGGAAAGGAGTGTTGCATGGGCGCATTTCGGATGTTGCCGCAGGGGAGTGAAACCGGCCATGAACTCATGTGGAATAAAAAAACCACATCGGCCAGTCTCTTGCACCGTCAAAAAAAAGTTCAATAGACGTCCTGTCACCCCGACTATTTTTTGAAATGAGCCCTTCGACGAGAACGTCCAAGGGCTTTCTCAGCGTGGGGACGAGAGTCGCGTCGTCCGGTCGGCGATTCAAAAACGCCGATTTCAAGCATTCGGCGTTTTGTGGCGCGGTCGGCGGCTATTCCGGCAACAGGGGATTGAATACGAGCACTCGACGAGCCGCTTGACACCAGACCTGTCGTGCATTATTATTCACCCAAAAGGGTGAATAATGAAAGCAAACTCTCTGAGTCGATCGCTCGATTCCACGCTGCATGCGATCGCGGATCCGACGCGTCGGGCTATTTTGCGGCGCCTGGCGCGGTCCGAAGCGCGCGTGACTGACCTTGCCGCGCCATTCCGGATATCGCTCAACTCAGTCTCCAAGCACATCCGAACCCTGGAACGCGCAAAATTGGTTGAGCGGCGAAAGGTCGGTCGGGAACACATTTTGCGGTTCCGACCCGAACCGCTGCACAGAGTCCAAGAATGGATTATGAAGCAGCAAGAGTTCTGGCGAGCAAGTTTGGAGGCATTGGACGGGCTCTTGAATCAAGCAAATGATATGGAGGAGTGACACTGATGAATGCGAGAATTGAGGCAAGGGTCAGCCACCGCTTCAAGGCCTCGGCTGAGCGAGTCTACGACGCATGGCTTAATCCCGAAAAGGTTCGCGCATGGATGGCAGCCGCGTTGAGGAGTTTTGGTCTTGCCGGAGACATTCGGCGCATCGAAATCGATGCGCGGGTCGGCGGGAAGTTCTACTTCTCCGATATGCGCGACGGGACGGAAGCAACGCATTGGGGAACGTATCTCGAGTTGGATCGCCCGCGAAAAATCGTCTTCACGTGGATCGTCGCTGAAAGCGAAGAGGCCAATCCCTCCACAGTGACTCTGACGATTCAATCCGATTCAGATGGTTGCGTGGCCACCATCGTCCATGAAATGGACGCGAAATGGGTGGACTACGTTTCCCGCACCGAGACGGGCTGGGCCCAAATGCTGCATGAAGTTGAATGCCTGCTCACCTGAGCCCCTCGTCGCTTTAGTGCCTGACCTCAAAATCGTACAATCGAAGACGATTCCCGCATTCCAAGGAGTTGCGATTTCTGAAACTCAGCGTTTCGTCGGTCGTTAGTAGATCCGGGTCCAATACCGATCCCAGACCTCATCACAAAAACGCCCGATTCGTCGATCAACAAGATCTTCGTCCACGATCAAAATCCCATCGAAACGTGGCACCCTGTCGCCAACGCAACGAACGGAGCAAAACTGCCGATTACGCGGCTGTTGTTGCGGGCAGGGCGAAAGGCTGGAGCCAAGGCTTGCCCATCGGCGTATAACTCTGCCGATGGGCCTGCAAAGGATCGCGCCTCGCGAAAACTTGTAGGTCGCCGGGAACCGGTGCGATAAGCATGATCCACCGTTAATATTTTGTTTTTTTAAAAAAAGGGATTGATTTTGCTGTGCCGTGGAATAAACTCGATCTTGGGTGGAGGAATGTTTCCCCGATCCGCACGATGGTCACGTGGCCCCGTCTCGAAGTGCTAATGCTCCGATAACCCTGAGAGTTGGTGGAGGCCCGCTAATGAACAGCTTCCGTGCAGCCGTCTGACCGATCTTGCACGCGATGCTGCCGGATCGGTCCGACCGATCAGATCCGAGCGTCATTAGCCTACGATCTTCCTCCACAACTTCTACCAAGGGTTATCGCTCATGAGTACTTCCAATTTTCGAGCGCTTCCAATCCGCGCCCCGACGAAGCGCTTATTCTTGTCTTTTGCCATCGTGTGCGCCGTCCTGTTGCTGGCGCCCACCCCCGTTTCGTCCGCCACTATCGGCATTGACGATACGAGTCCCGCTGAAGTGATTGTTATTTCGGCAAACAATTTCGAGGGGGGGTTTTTCGTCAACGGACAACTGGTGCAAATGGGTGGGACACCTGGCAGCATCACTGTCCCCGAGACGGGGCAGGTGAGCTTTCATGGCGTTTGGAATACCCCATTTACCAGCGGCAACTTCCAGCGCACGATCTACCTCGTTGAGCAGCCGACGGATCCGACGAGCCCACCGTTGGTCAGCGACATCCTCGACTACAGGGTTGACGCCAGCGAAATTTCTTCTGCCACGATCGACGGAACCTTCGTATCCGACGTTGATGACAACCTCGGCACGTTGCCAGCCGGCGTGAATTCGGCCGACGTATTTGTCGAGGATGGTCAGCCCGTGCCATTCTTTGGCGGGCCTGGCCAGTTTAACGGGTTTCTCGAGGGACAGATCATCTCCGATGTGAATATCCCCGAGCCCTCAACGTTGGTGCTCCTTGGTCTCGGACTCGTTTCGCTCGTTTGCTGCCACCTACGTAAGCCATTTGCGTAGGCGTACCGAAAGTTGTAAATCGCCCTGCCGGCGTTCGTTTCACGCCTGGCAGGGCCTGGTTGATGTTACCCGATCATATTGGTCCATGGTGCCGCTAGCCAAACCTATCCTGTAGCGTTTGACCTTCTTTTCGCGGCGTCCCGGGTCCGTCTTCGAAGTCTTGGCCGCTCCCGGGCGATCGTCAATTGGTTTTTCCTGTTTCACTATTGGGCAAAAGAACTTGCAGATGCGATTCACCGTGGCCGAAATCAACCGAGCGCTAATGATTGTGCCCCTTGTGCTGGCGCCGTTGCCAGCCATCGCGGGCTCCATCACTTACTCTTTCTCAAATGGCAGTTTGGCGGCCAGCGCCGATTTTGAACGGTCCGGCAATAACCTGATCGTGACACTCACCAACACCTCGGCCGGCGACGCCCAGTTGCCGACCGACATTTTGACCGGCATTTTCTTTGATGTCACGGGTGATCCCTTGCTCACTCGCACTTCGGCCATCGTTCCCTTTGGCAGCTCTGTTTTGGTCGGCGGAACCGGCGCTGACGTCACGCCGAGCGATCGCGTCGTGGGCGGCGAGTGGGCCTACTTGAACAATTTGGAATCGGTCTCTCCTCATAATTCGGGCATCTCTTCGAGTGGTTTGAATATCTTCGGATCGGGTGACTTATTTCCCGGCGACAATCTGCAAGGTCCGACGAGCCCTGACGGCGTGCAATTCGGCATCATCCCGGCCGGCGACAATCTCTTGACGGGCAACGGCGCTCTGTCCGGGCAAGATTTGATCAAGAACACGGTGGTGTTCATGCTGGGAGGCTTTGCCGGCGAGCCCAACGCTACGATTCTCGGCGTCGCCTTCCAGTACGGCACGGCGCTTGACCAGCCACGCTTCGAGGGGCACGCCCCCGAACCCAGTTCGTTGGTTCTGCTGGCTCTGGCGGCGGTCGTCCTGGCTGCCTATGGGTGGCGAAGCTGTGGACGGTAACCCTTGATGAGGTCATTGGCCGGTCACCGCCGTCATCGGTTTCCCCCCGACGAGCATCGCAAAGCCGTTGACTGGCCTATATGTCACGGGGCGAGAGTACGCAGCGACTTCGGCCAAGCCTTTACACCGGCCAGAAAAAATTCTCACGGTGTCTTGCCACCCCGACTGATTCGTAGCGACAAATCCCGCCACTGGTCGCAAAAGCGACAGTTGGCGGGACTTGAGTTTTTCGTCGTGGCCTCTCGTACCTGCTTTCAAATACCTTCGGGCCAGCGGCGGGTTTCTTTGAGCGATTCTCCTGTTTCGAGGAGACTCTTGAGGCTGGCCAGAAGGTGCGGCCATCCGCTCGACACGGCTTCGATGAGTTTCGAATCGGGTTTGTCGATCTCATGGATGACGGTGAGCTTGACCGACTCTCCCTGCTGTTCGAGCTCGTAGGTCAGGCGCGAATAGCCTTCCTCTCGCAGCTCGGGTTTGAATTCGTTGCGCCACGACAGAACTAGCCGCCTGTGCAGCTCGATTTCGAGGACTTCGCCGCTGTCGGCGACGCGCCCATCGGGAATCATTATCCGCCACGACGCGCCGGGCTTCCATTCGCATTCTTGCCACGTTTCGCACCAGAAGCGGCGCGTGAATTCGGGCTCGATCAGCGCTCGCCACAGCTTCTCCGGCGTCGCACGAATGTATGTCACATACACAAATCGCGAATTAGCCATTGGTTTCACCTTCCAACTGTTTCTTGAGTTCGGCGAGGACGCGAAGACGGCCCCGCTCGTACTTGCCGATCCAGCGATCCGCGATTTCGTGGATCGGCACGGGATTGAGATAATGCAGTTTCTCGCGGCCCCGCCAGATCGTGACAACAAGATTCGCCGCTTCCAGTAGCTTGAGGTGTTTGGTCACGGCCTGCCTCGTCATGTTGAGCCGCTCACAAAGTTCCCCGAGTGTCTGTCCGTTGTTCTCGAACAGCCGGTCGAGCAACGTTCGGCGAGTCGGATCAGCCAGCGCCTTGAAAACCTCATCCATACCTCGATTCTTCTCCTCCGGCTATTATGCAACCAAAAGGTTGCATGTCAAGCCCGAAAAATTCGCGCTGCTGAATTCTTGGGGAGCCGTTTACACCATTTGTCATAGACCGTGAAAACCAGGTAACCCCCAGGCGCTCGAAACGCGCGGACTGGCCCGGCCGGTTGGTTCAATCGAGATGGAATAGGGCATTTGACGACACGTGTGAGAATACGGGTAAACTGTTCGCCCAGCCGGCCGACCCAGCGCCAGCGGGGCCGCGTCCACACTCCGCAGTCATTGAAACCGAAAAAAAGGGTGCGCCGCCGGTCAAGTTTACGGTTTGGTTCCGCGCAAGATCGCCACTTGCTTCCGGCTATGGGCGGACGGCGACGATGCGAAAGCCGATGTGGTCGGCGCGGCGTGCGGGCTCATAACGCTGACGGAAAGCCGAACGGGACGCCCAGCCGTCGTCACCCCAGGCGCTGCCGCGGCGGACGCGCGACCAGGTTCCGTCGCGGTTCGGTGTTCCCTTCACTAACGACAAATCGGGATCGTTGCCGCCGGGTAGCTTCGCATGATACCAGTCGCGACACCACTCGCATTCATTGCCGTGCATATCGTGCAGCCCCCAAGCGTTGGGAGGGTAGGTACCGACTTTGCTGGCCCGCTTCAGCGAGGGCCCTTCGCCGGCTCCGTTATATGCCTTGCCTGCGAAATTCGCCTGCGTGCTGCTCAACTTGTCTCCAAACGCCGTGGCTGTCGTCGTTCCCGCTCGACAAGCGTATTCCCACTGGGCCTCGGTCGGAAGGCGAAACTCCCATTCCTTGGGCAAATCGGCCGACTCGTGCGCTTGGTTCGTTAGCTTCCGACAGAATTCCTCCGCCTCACGATAGTTGACGTTGTAGACCGGAAAATCGTCTCCCATTCCCGCAGTTTTCTCGACCTTGCCCGGAAGATCGCCCACGACACGCTCCCAATCGCCTTGTGTAATCTCAAACTTGCCTATCCAGAAGCCCTTGCTGAGCGTCACGTCGACCTGGTCTTCGCCAGGACGCCGCTCGGATTCGCCGGCCGGGCTGCCCATGGTGAACTTGCCGGGCGGGCACCAGCAGAGCTTGATGAGAGCGACCTCCCGCTCGTCCCCGCCTCTCGAACCGAGGAAGGAATCCGACTGGACCGGGGGCGGCGGAACTTCCGGCCTGACGGCGGCAAGCATTGTGATTTGACCGTCCTGACTCAATTTCCGAACGCGCGGCACCCAGCCCTTGTGCTGGTCGATGTGATCATATTCCAGCACGAATACGTCTTTGCCCCGAACCGCGATCCCTGTCGGTGTCCAAGGCCGCTCGGCCCTCAGGACGGTTTCGACGCTGCCCTCCGGCGTGATCTTCACGACACAGCGACAGCCAGTGACGGCTGCATAAACCGTTCCCTCTTCAGTGACGTCCAGACCTCTCAGGTACGGAGAGTGGAAAAAGGGTGAGGCAGAGTCCCAGGCGAAGGCCTCGTCGCAGTCTTTCACCACGACCGGATGCACGAGCGTTGTCACCGCACCGTCGATCTTGACCTTCAGGATGGTATTTGGGCATGCGACAAATAAAGATCCGTCCGGACCGGTTGCCAATCCGGTGACAGCTTCGTTCAAGGTCGCAAGCGTGGTCTTCAAGTCGGGCGCGAAGAGTGTCCGTTGTCCGTCCGGTGACATTCGAGCGAGCGTCAGACCTCCGGGGGTCAAGTCGTCGCCGCCGGGATACCCGCTCCCGTAATACAGATTCCCATCACGGTTCACGACGAGGGGCGCGCCACCAGGAGCGAAAAGCAGCGCCGGTTTGACGCCTGAAGGAGTGAGCCTCTTGAACAACCGATTGTCCGCGGCGGAAGAGAATTTCCCTTCCATGTCCAGAGCCAAAAAATGCCCGCCGCTGGCTTTTTGGATGTACGTCATCCTGCCTTGCGCGTCGATCTTGCACACACCACGGCCGGTGTGGACGAAGAACACTTCCCCCTTGCCGTCCACGACGATGCCGGACGCCGGGTGAGCCGAAGCGTTTGTTGCCACTAGAATGTAAAGCGCTACGAGAATTAAGCGCGCCGTTTGCAGACAACGTCGCATAGTGCACCTGCCTGTCCGTGGAAGACAGTGGGCGTCTCGTGTGCCCGGCCGAGATGAAACGCTCATCAACTCGGCTCGGAGCGGTGGCCGCCAGGATGCCGGAGGAATCGGGATCTGACTTCTTGAAGTCTCACATCCGTACGTCTTGGTGGAGAAACAAGAAGTTGATTATGCTTTCCAGTGTCATGTATTTTGTTGCATTTGTGGCTCCATCTTGCGGGCGGCCGCAAATCTTCAAACGAAGCTGTCCGGCGGCTGGAATCAGATTCGCCACGAACGTCCGGCGGGGCGATTGTCACGCACGGTGTGCCTGGCCTATGTGTCTAGGTCGACCGTCCGGAGATAATCGCGCTTGCCGCAATCTTCCCGGTGGCACTCGCGGTCAGGCGCAACAATACATCTTCGGCGATGATAAGCGCCGGCTACGGACCGTCAGCCTAAAACCATGTTCCACGGCATTGGATACCATGCTAGGCCGCAGGGACCTGGAGAGGAAGCCGGATACCCAGTGACCATTTCGAGAATCGGAAAAACCGTCACCACTTCCGCCGCGACTTGGTGAAGCCGGGCTTCCCCCTGACACGGCACAGAGCATTTTGGCGATTTGATGTGGCCAAGAGGCCGCCTGAATGGCATACCCGAGGACGGAGTCTATTGGCGGCAAACTCCAGAGAATTAACCCACAAGCTCGGTTCGGCCGATAAAGAACGCATGGGCGGTAAAGTCAGCCCAGTTTGCAGTGTCGGCGTCAACTCTCTCCGGCCGGCACCGAGCGATGAATAACAAGGGCTAGCAATCCAGCAATTCACTGCCCGCATGCTGGCAGCGACGGTTCCTCAGATTTGCGCCTTGACGGGTCACGACCATGATTCCCAAGACGATCCACTATTGCTGGTTTGGGGCAACCCCGCCGAGCGACCTGATTCGACGATGCATCGATAGCTGGCGGAGGGTCATGCCGGGGTATCGCATCAATGAGTGGAATGAAGGCAACAGCCCGATCGACAACGCGTATACGAAAACGGTTTTCCGCAAGCGGCTGTGGTCCAAGCTCTCCAATTATGTCCGCTTGCATGCCTTATATACTGAGGGCGGGATTTATCTGGACGCCGACGTAGAGGTCATCAGGCCGTTTGATCCGTTGCTGCGCGACCCCTGTTTTTTGGGATTCCAGCTTCCGTGGCACCAGACCGACTGGGTCAACACCGCGGTGTTGGCAGCCCAGAGCGGGCACCCGTTCATCAAGAGCTGTATGCAGTTGACTCTGAAACTATTCACCGAAGAGCGGAGGATTTACCGCTCGCCCGAGGTGTCGACCAAGGCGCTCAAAGCAATGGGGCTGAGCCACTACGGGTTGCAGACAATCGAGGACGTGAAGCTGTATCCCACCGAATTCTTTTACCCTTACGCCTGGTGGGAAGATTTTTCGGCGGATCGAATTACAGACAGCACCTATTGCGTTCACCGTTGGGCCGGTTCCTGGGTGAAAAAAGAGCCGCTCGTCCTCAAGATGGTCAAGGACTTCCGCCGTGCGGTCGGATTGACAACGGGCAAGCGCGCCGCGTAGCGAAGATTGTATCAGCAGCAAGCGACTCTGGGGACACTCTGAAGTCGGCGCTTCGCTACGTGCCTTTGAGCGTTCTCGGACACCGGTCGATGGATGGGATCCTCAAGAATCGGCCGGGATGACGGGACACCGGCGCGATTTCGGAGCATGCCAACGCCCGCGCTTCACCTGCGGATGACAAGCGATGTCATTGCGACACGTATGTGCATCATTGGGGACGCGCTGCGGCGCCTCGGATCCGTGACGCGTAAGTGGACGTCGCTCGTTCGTCGTCACTGAGCGCGGTCAGTGCTACCCCTCAATGGGATTAAATTCACGAAAACTCGCATTAAATTTCTTGTATTTTTTGAGGAGTTGGCTATGCTCACGCGTAGACGGAGGCACTGGCCGGCTGCTATGTCGCAAAGCGCGGTCTGGTTGATTGTGCCGGTCGCGTCTCTCGCGACGTTTATGTCGACAACGGCATTGAATTTCCGACGGCAAGTGCGCCTTTGAATGCAAGTGGCGGATGCAGGGAGACGGTCGACGCGACCGCCCCGTGAGGCACCAGGTTGTTTGTCGTCGTAACCGCATGCGCTTGTGCGCCAAAACCTTTTCCATTGGAGGCAGCTAATGCTCAATAACCCTCATCACTGGTGTTGCAGGGAGAGCATGGCGATGTGGCTCCTTGCGCTGATCCTGCAAATTACCTTCGAGCGCTGTGCCATGGCCACCGAGGTCCACGTCAAGGCCAATTGGGATGTCGGCACGGCCAACATGGGTGGTCAACACTTCACGCTGACTTACCGTGACGCTCACGTCACGATTGCCAGCAGGAACTTCATCGAGGCCATACCCGCTCCGACGACGGCAAATAACGGTTTCGACAACGGCAATGCGACCGTTCAGCACGGATTCCCCGACGATACCCTCACGGTGGATTGGATGCTCAACGCCGCAACGCCGAGCCTGACTGGCACGCACCACATCGGCGTCGATTTTCAGCTCGACAATACCGTCGGCGGCGGCACGACCGACGTGCGCGTTACAAACGCGCAGTTGACAAACGTCTCCGGTAGCGTCGAGGGCGGCGGGGGCTTCGAAACCGTGCCGTCGATGCCTCTTCCCGGCCCACCAAGTATCACCTACGGGCCGGTCCATTCGGCCGACGTCACACTTTCGCTAGACAATCCGGCGCTGACCGCACCGGTCATGTTCAGCGGCGTTACCTTCTACAGCAGTGGTGTTGAACCGGCATTGACGGACCTGACTGCCGCAAACTTTGGTGGAGTTGTCAAGACGTTGGAGCTGTCGGCGGCTGACTTCACGCTGCCCCCCGGTGGCTCAATGGACCTAGTCGTGCCGAATGTCGCCGTCGGCCAATGGCTGATCGGCGCCTACACCACGTCCTGGGACGATCCTCTCGCCAGCTCGCTGATGGGTGCTCCGGTGACCACTACAGTCGACACTTGGTTTGCCGGCCAGGTGGTGCCCGAACCGAGTTCCTGGTTGCACCTTGTCGTGGGAACAGCGGGCGTGGTGGTCATGGCTCGGACGGTCAAAAACGTTCATTTTTCATTGTCTTTCAAGCCAAGATCTCTTTGATCGCCCGTCCGCCCTGGGCAACCGCGATGGGCCGGTTCGCGCGGTCGTAAACGGGCATTTCCGGGTCGATCCCCAACAGGTGATAGATCGTTGCGCAAATGTCGCGGATGTGCACGGGCTTGTCCTTGATGAACGCGGCCTGGTCGTCCGAGGCGCCGTGGATCGTCCCGCCCCGGATGCCCGCGCCCGCTAAGAGGACCGAATAACAAGATGGATACGGTGCTTCCGGTTACGTACCAAATACAGTTTGTGGACGTCAGTCCCAGCGGACCCCAAGCGGTCGCCCCGGTACCAGGCTCGAGTACCTCCAACTCGACTGGTGTTCCTTGGGTCATGCCCGAGCCGTCGACATTCGTCCTGGCCGCGATCGGCACGGCACTGGCTGCCTTGATCGCGCTGCGTCGCGGGGGATCGCGAATGACCTAACGAGCACGGCGGGTCGATCGTATATTCTAGGATCCCAGGCGGGCCGCCCATTTGAGAGATTTCTGCCTTCGAGAACTCTCCCCCGCCCATCGCGCCGAAGAGCAGCGATCTGAAAGTACCGGAATCAGCGGGAATGGTCCTTTTCGACCGTCAGCGCGGGCCGGTCGTCGAGTCCTGTTCGTCGATGCGGATCACGGGCGATATGGTGTTCACGGCGAATAACATGGACCTCCCGGCCAAACTGGATCTGAAGATGCAGACCACGACGGTTGTGAAACAATAGCGTGCCTCGGACATGCCCGAGCTGCCGGACATTACGATCTATATCGAGGCTCTCGAGCGGCGCCTCGTGGGCCGGCGGCTGGAGAGGATTCGCGTCAACAGCCCGTTTCTGGTGCGAACCTTCTCACCACCGCTCGAATCGGCCGAGGGCCGATCGGTGCGAGCCTTACGCCGGCTGGGAAAACGGATTGCCATCGGACTGGAGGACGAGCTGTGGATCGTGCTCCACCTGATGATCGCTGGGCGACTGCACTGGAAAGCGCCGGGCGCGAAGCTGGCCGGTAAGTACAGCCTGGCGGCGTTCGATTTCGCCGGCGGCAGCCTGGTGCTGACCGAGGCCGGCGCTAAACGCCGGGCGGCGCTGTACCTGGTGCGCGGAGAAAATGCCCTGCGCGAACATGATCCGGGCGGCATTGACGTCTTTACGGCGACGCGCGAAGAGTTTGCAGCCGTGTTGCTCAAGCGGAACCATACCCTCAAGCGGGCTCTGGCCGACCCCAGCTTATTCAGCGGAATTGGCAACGCTTACTCCGACGAGATTTTACATCGGGCGCGCCTGTCGCCATTGGCGCTGACCCAGAAATTATCCCTTGAGGATATCGAGCGACTTTACAGGTCCACGCGAGACGTGCTTTCTGAGTGGATCGACCGCCTGCGGGCGGAAACCGGCGAGCGGTTCCCAGAAAACGTCACGGCGTTTCGTCCTGAGATGGCCGTACACGGCCGGTTTGGCAAACCGTGTCCACTCTGCCGTGCTCCCGTGCAGCGGATTCGCTACGCCGACAACGAAACCAATTATTGCCCCGGCTGCCAGACCCATGGAAAAATCCTCGCCGATCGATCGCTTTCGCGGCTGTTGAAGGACGACTGGCCCCGGCATCTCGATGAGCTGTAGTGAAGACGGAACGAAATGCGTGCCGAACGAAGCTATCGTGCCGTTTGCAATGCGCGCTGGCTAGGGCTGACGCCCAAGTCGGCCAGGTACTTTTGGATCTGCTTCCGCTGGTCCGGGCCGAACCGCTGGAATGGCTCGGCCATGAAGTCGTCGCAGATCCCCAGGCAGCTCAGACCGCACTTCAGTCCCTTGATGAAGGCCGATCGGTGCTGTCCAACCGAATAAATAGTCTCGCCTAACCGCATTACCCGGGCGTGCAACGATGCGATTCGATCCAACTGGGCTGCCGAGGCCGCCTGGTAGAGATCGACGTACAAGCGGGGAAACAGGTTCGCCCCGCCGCAGACGCCACCGTGGCCGCCGAGCAGGACTGATTCGCCCAACAGTTCTTCCGGCCCGACCAAGAGCGAAAAATCGCGCCGATCGGCAACCAATTGCCGCAGCTTATGAAAATAAATCATCTGGGCCGAACTGTCCTTGAGTCCGACGATGTTGGGAATTTCCAGGGCTTTGCGAATCGTGTCCGGTTCGAAGGTCAGTTTCGTGTGGCTGGGCATGTTGTACAGGAAGACCGGCAGCGGCAGCTCGCCCGCGATGTCCTGGACATACTCCAGCAGCTCCGGCTGGCCGGCCGGAAAATAGTAGGGCGCGGAGAGCACGACCGCCTGCGCGCCGGCCTGGGCCGCATGGCGGGCCAGGTTGACCGATTCGACAAACGACGTGTCGGTCACGCCGACCAATACCGGGACGCGGCCGGAAACGTGCCGGCAGACGCGCTCGATCAGATCCTGCCGCAGACGGTAGCTCAAACTGGGAGCCTCGCCGGTCGTGCCCAAGATGAAAATTCCATGTACGCCGCCGTCGATCAAATGTTCGACGAGCCGCTCCAGCCCGGCCGCGTCGAGCGTATCGCGGTCGACCAGGGGGGTAACCATCGGCGGAATAATGCCGCGCAGCGGCATCGGCAATTTCGACTGTTTCACGTTGCAAGTTCCTCGAATGATTCGACCACTGGGCCAGTTTGTAGATATCACGTATGAGCGTACTGTCGAGTATGACGAGCCAGCTGGCCGCTGGCCAGGGGCCGGCTGGCTCGGCCAAAATCTCGCGAACTACCGCCCCAGCCGCACGAGGCGATGCCGGATGCCCTTTAGACCGGTGGCGGCATGCGATACGATCTGGTTTGCCTGGCCTTCTGTTGGCGGACACTTTCACCGGCTCCGCGTGCACCGGAGCTGACAAGCATTTGATGCCCAACTCGATTCTCCCCTACGGGTGGATGCTGTTTGGAGCCCTGGCCTTCGCCACGATGGGCACGCTGATTCACGCGCTGGGCCCCTCGTGCGACTGGCAGATTATCGCCCTGTCGCGCACCGCGTTGGTGCTGATCTTCGCCACGGCACTGACGCTCCAAGCCGGCGCCAAACTGGTTTTTCTGCGACCGTCCATGTTGTGGGTTCGCAGCTTCGGCGGCAGCATTAGCCTGGTCTGCACTTTTTATGCGCTCACCCGCTTGCCGGTCGCCGACGTGCTGACCCTGACGAATGTGTTTCCCATCTGGGTCGCCTTGTTGTCTTGGCCCATCTTGCGCGAAGCGCCGAACAAGGAGACCTGGATCGCGATCGCATGCGGCATTTTCGGAGTCATCCTGGTTCAACAGCCGCACTTTCGAAATGAAGACGGCAAGCTGGCAGCCATTTTGGCCCTGTTGAGTTCATTCACCACGGCCATTTCCATGCTGGGGCTGCATCGGCTGCAAGAGGTCGATCCGCGAGCCATCGTGGCCCACTTCTCCGGCGTATCGCTTTTGGTCTGCCTGGCCTCGTTGCTATTCATCCCGAACTCGGCCGTGGAAACGTCCCGTTTCGACAACCCGTCGATGGTGCTGCTGCTGGGCGTGGGCATCTGCGCCACGATTGGGCAGATTTTTTTGACCAAGGCGTTTGCGGCGGGCCCGCCCGCCAAGGTGTCGGTGATCGGGCTGACGCAGGTGGGCTTCGCGATCGTGTTCGATGTGCTGGTGTGGGGGCAATCTTTCAGCTCAACGACGCTCGTGGGCATGGTCTTCGTGATGGCGCCTACCGCCTGGTTGTTGATCAGCCAGGGCCGGGCGCAGGTTGATGACCTTTAAATCGAGCATTGCCGATCGTAGGATAAACCAAGCCCCCAATCGAGCGCACGAGGTTGAAACTGACGTCCCGAAGGTGATTCGCCGTGCAATCGCTGCAAGCGCACTTATTGATCGCCACGCCCGATTTAGTGGAGCCGTTTGCGCGCTCGGTCGTGCTTTTGGTCCGGCACAATGAAGAAGGCGCGCTGGGCTTGATTTTGAACCGCCGCACCAACCTTTCGCTCAAAGAGGCCTGGGCGCGGCTCAGCGAGGTGCCCTGCCACCGCGACGAGGCGCTCTATCTCGGCGGTCCCTGCGAAGGACCTTTGGTCGCGCTGCACACGCACGAGTTCTTGCTGGAACTCGAAGTCATGCCCGGACTGTATTTCTGTGCCGGCAAGGACAATCTCCAGCGGCTGGCGGCCCAGACCGGCAGCGAGCCATCCAAATTCTTCGCTGGTTACGCGGGCTGGAGCGCCGGGCAACTGGAGGCCGAAATCGCCCGCGGGTCGTGGTCCGTGTTGCCCGCCCGGTTCGAGCACGTCTTCCAGCAGGACGACGAACTTTGGGTCCGAACCACTCGGCAGGTTTCCGATGCGGCCTTGCGGTCCGCGCTCAAAATCAAACAAGCGCCACCCGACGCCTCGCTCAATTGAACGCGACCCGGTTCGCCGCTTACGCCGCCATCCGCTGGGGTTCGATCTCTTCGAACAAGTTCACGGTGCGCAACATGTTTCCGTTGCCATCGTAAAACTGCACCAGGCCGACGTCGATCATCCACATCGCCAGATAATCTTCAACGCGATAGCTGCGGGCGACGTAGCGGCCGTCATCGAGCATCAATCGCTCGTCCAGGTCCGCCAGACTGTCCTCATCGACGTCGAGCTCCAAGAACGTGCGAAACACGATCGTTCGGATTTGATCGGGAGAGGGGGAAATAGTCATCGCTTGCAACCTCCTTGTTGCCGGGCATTGGCCTCCTGCCAAAACTCACGAGTCGAGGAGTGTACAGCGAACGAGCCATTCGATGAAGAGTAAGTTACCAGAGCTTGGCACGCCTTTTTGTCGTGCGCTCCAGTAATGCCACCGATCCGCGAGATTCCGACGTTTTCAAGCGGGATCGTTTGCTAGCGTCCTCTGCCGCTGGCGCCTCGCCAGTCGTGGTAATCCGGCGAAGAGAAACGACATCCAAAGGGGCTGATTGACCCCGCCGCCGGGGCCTGTCATCCTGGTGGAGAAGTGCTAGCAATCGATTGAAAAGATATACCGCGGACACGATTCACCTCAAGGAACCTTCGTCATGGCATTGCGGACTATTCAAGGGGTCGAGGAATTGCGAAGCCTGGTCGGCCAGGAGTTGGGCGCGAGTGACTGGATCGACGTCAAGCAGGAGATGATCAGTGCTTTTTCCGATATCACGCGCGATAAGCAGTGGATTCACACCGACCTGGAACGAGCCAAGCGCGAATCGCCGTTTCGCACCACCATTGCTCACGGCTTTCTGACGCTCTCGCTCGTGAGCTACCTGCACGGCCAGGCGGTGCGGATCGAGGGCGATCACAAAATGGGGATCAACTACGGGCTCAACCGCGTGCGATTTCCCAACCCGGTCCGCTCCGGTTCGCGCATTCGCTCGCGAAGCTTCGTCAAGGCGGTGGAAGATTTTCCCGAGGGCGCTCAAATCACGTGGCTGATCACCGTGGAACTGGAAAACGCCGAAAAACCAGCACTCGTGGCCGAGTGGGTCACGCGACTTTATCGGTAAGGGGCCCCGTGGTACATTCGCCGCGGGGAAATCGGCCAGGGCATCGCGACGTTTTTGCCGGGAATTCGGGCCGGAAGCCGAAAATTCCGTGTAAATCCGCCCCCGGGCGTTAGCTCCCCAGACCGGCGAACGAATCCCCTGGGGGGACGGGCGCAGTCGTTACCCGCGTTTCGATTGCGCCACGTCGATCTCACAATCGCTGCAAATCCTGCCGGCGAATTGCCAGATCTCGGCGTTTTTTATAGGCCGGCGCCGATCGCGCGCCACCGTGACCTAGCATGTTCATAGTGAAGGTGAACGTCCGCCAGTCACGCTTGACGCACGAGCGCCAGGCTGTCCTACCCCGTGCGGTAATGCATCGGCGCTTACCGTCGAGCATGTGCTGGTTTCTTCGAACCGAGCGAAGCCCAACAGAGGAGGGGCACAGTTATGCTTGTTTTATCCAGGAAGATAAACGAGACCATCATTATCAACGACAACATCGTGATTACCGTGGTTGATATCCGCGGAGACAAGGTTCGGCTCGGCATCGAAGCGCCCAAAGACGTTCCGGTTCACCGCCAGGAGGTTTACGACGCGATCAAGCGCGGCGAAGGCTCCAGCGGCGCACGTAAAGCAGACTCTTCGAATCCTTAGAGGGGAAACAACCCATGCCACAGACAAAAACCAGAACGGAAAAATCGCTCAGCAAGTCCGAGATCTTCGTCGCCCTGAGCGAAAACACCGGACTGACCAAGGCCCAAGTCAACAGCCTCTTCGACTCGCTCGCCGGCCTGGTCGGCAAGAACATCGGCGCTGGCGGTCCCGGCATGTTCACTTTGCCCGGACTGTTGAAGATCAAGGTCGTCCGCAAGCCGGCCACCCCGGCCCGCACCGGCATCAACCCGTTCACCAAGCAAGAAACGACGTTCAAAGCCAAGCCGGCCCGCAACGTCGTCAAGCTGCAAGCGCTCAAAAGCTTGAAGGCGATGGTCTAAACGGCCCTCATTTGACCGCGGGGCTGGCCCCGCGCTTGCTTGCTACCCACCGCGACATCCATTTCCCGCTTTGCGGATATAAACAACAGTCCTCCCTGGCACGCACGTCGAGCGGGGAGGACTGTTCGTTTTCGGTTTCGATGAGACCGCGCTCGCCGAACTTGAAGCGGGCGTTACGCGTCTTCGACTTCGAGTGTCACGCTCTGGATCGCGTTTCGGCCCGATTTGAGATAGGGGCGGGGCAAGGGCTGCGCGTCGCCGGCCAGGTCGATCGTGCGGCAGCGAAGATGATATTTGCCCGCCGCCACGCCGGGCACCAGCGTCGCCCAATGGGCCAACGTATACCGCAGCGGCCACTGCCGCGGCCGGCCGGTCGCCGGGTCGAATTGCAGCGGCACGTCGGGCAATTTGCCGTCCGCCAATTCCGCGCCCCATTGCTTCGGCGGCGGCAGAAGATCGGCATCGTGCCATGCGCACTTCGTGAAATACGGATCGTCCGCGGCTGGCGGCGACGCGGCCGAATCCAGCGCGCATTGCACCTTGGCCAAGCCTCCCATGCCCACCTGCGCAAGCCCCGTGATCGGAATCGCCTGACCGGCTTTTGCGCGCTCGGGCACGTCGCCAAATCGGGCGAAGGTCTTTTGCCAGCTTTCGACGTCGTTGTTCCCATCGGCGTAGGTGTCGTTGGCCCGATGGTCGTTGGTCAGCACCACGCGCTGGAGCCATTTGACGCTTTTGAAGCCATAGGCTTCGGGCACCAGCATCCGCACCGGCCCGCCACGTTTGGGCGAGAGCCACTCGCCGTTGAGTTTGTAGCACAGCAAAACGGGCCACTCGCCGGGCGGATCTTCCAGCACCCGATTGACCGGCAGCGAGCTGCGGAACATCTGCTCGGGCTTGTCATTGTGGTAGCCGTAATAGAACACACGGCGGATGTTCTCGGTCGGTCGGGCCAGCCACACCACATCGCGCAGCGGCACACCTTCCCACAGGCCCATGCCCAAGGGGGCATTCATGTTGTTGCAGGTCATCACCTTGAGATAGCGTACCGCCTTCTTTTCGGCCAACTGCATCAGCCCCGCCCAATCGAGCGCCGTGCCGCGGTCGGCTGATAAAGGTTGTTCAACTTTCGCGTCGGAATCCTTGTCCGGCACGACTTCAAGTCGCCAGGTATCGCGCGCCAGTCCCACGGCGCGGCGCGTTTCCTCGGGCAATTCGGAGGGCAAGGGGTTGCCCCGCTCGACCGTGCCGAAATCGGCGGCCCGAGTAAGGTATTGGATTTCGGCGATCACCTTTTCCAGCGCCTGGTGGGGCGACAATTCTTTCGGCGGTTCGTCGCCGAAGCAGCTCCGCGCCAGACTCAAGCTCGCAATTCCCGCCGAGCCGAGCCGCAAGAAACAGCGCCGCGTCAATTCCCGGTGCTCGCTGGCCAGCGATCGCGCGTTTGGCATGGCCTGGCCCCCTTGAGAGAAAGGCAGGGTCAATCATATCACCACGTCGCGAGCCATTTTTACCCCGCCGTTGGCGCAAACCGCCGCTCCAGTTTAATGGGCGACAAAAGGCTCGTGCAAATCAACCGTCGGACGCCGGAAGGCCGGCTGCGGCAGACATGGACAATAAGCCCAGGGATGACCGTCCCTGCGCTTGCAACTGGAGCTGGGATATCAGCGCGATGGTGCGGTTTCCTTCCATGATAAGCTGCCCAGCAAGGATTCGAACCTTGACTAAATGGTTCAGAGCCATTCGTGCTACCGTTACACTACCGGGCAAGGGTGGGCTCAATCGCGCGCAGGCGTCCCATCCATTCACCGCCATCTCTGCGAAGGGGACAGTCCCATTTTGCTCCGAAGACTCCGCAAAATCGGGACAGTCCCCGACGGTTCTTGGATACGCTCTAAGCCTAGAATCGCGGCGAGATCGCGTCAAGGGTGACGCATTTCGCCAGGGTTCACGCGGGTTCACGCGCGTCGCCAACGGTTCTGGCAACGGTTTATTCGGCAACTGGCGGCCTTGCGCGGTTCAGCTATACTGAAACTTTGGCAGTGCAGCAGGGCTTAACGCAACGACCTCCAGCGTGGGCGAATCGAAACCAACAGCGACTGAGCGCCGCGAAGTTTACTTTTCCGGCCGCGTGCAAGGTGTAGGGTTTCGTTACCTCACCCGAGACATCGCCGGCCAGTTTCCGGTTCATGGTTTTGTCAAGAACCTGGCCGATGGCAGAGTGTTGTTGGTGGCCGAGGGCACGTGCGCGGTTCTCGACCAGTTTCTCGAAGCGATCGAATCCGAAATGGACCGCTTCATCGAGAACAAACGGGTTTCCGTGCTCCAGCCAACCGATGAGTTTTCGACGTTCGAAATCAGGCGATAACCGGGAGATTCGAAGCATATGTTTGGCGGTTCCGTGTTACTGTTGGGACTTCTCGTGACTTGGATCACGCCGCTGTGGCTGGTGAGTGTCGGCGTCGCGATGGGAGTCGCGGTGTTGGGGATTTTGTACGGTCTGTTGTTCCTCGTTTCGCCGCGACTTGCGGAGGTGGCCTACACCAGCGTGCGCGAAGGAATTCTGCTGCCGATCTTCTATCTCGCGGCCTGCCTCACAGCGTTCGCGGTGCTGGGCATTTTTCTGGTGCCCGGAATTCCCTATCGGCCGTTGATCCAGGCCGTTTCGCGGATCGCGGCGGTCGGAGCGGCGCAAACCGAGGTCGTCGTGCCCGCGGCCACGCACGATTTTGAGCTTCCGCTCAAAGTCCGACTGGCCGAGCTGACAGCGTTCACGCTCGAGAGCGACCAGCCGCTCACGGTGACGACGAATATCACGTCGAGCCTTGCCCAAACTTTGGGCATCAGGCTGGCGCCCGGCAGCCCGTTTAATTGGGATAAGAGCGCCGCGTATGACCGGGAAAAAGAGCGAGACAAAATACCGACGCCCGAAATATCGAAGTGGACCGCCACGAACGTGGCTGCCAGCCCGGCCAAATTGCGGATCCACACACTCACCGACATCGAGTTTCCCGAAGTGCGCGTGGCGCCAGCGACGGCGCTGGCGTTGATGGCCCTGTTTGGGCTCTATTTCGCGGTGCGGTTGGCGCTGCCCAAGGTCGCCGCGATCGCGCTGACGACCGCCAGGGAGGCGACTGCCCAGCCGTTGTTCTACGTGACGCTCGCGATGGGAGTTTTTTCGCTGCTGGCTTTCATCTTCGTCCCCTACTACACGTTCGGCGAAGACGTCAAAATGCTCAAGGACTCGGGTCTGACGCTGATCATGGTGTTGGCCATGATCGTGGCGGTCTGGTCGGCCAGCGTTTCGGTCTCCGAAGAAGTCGAGGGACGCACCGCATTAACGGTGCTTTCCAAGCCGGTCCAGCGGCGACAATTCATTCTGGGAAAACTGCTCGGCGTCCTGGGACCGGTCGTCGTGCTGTTCATCGTGCTGGGACTGCTGTTCTTGATCACGGTCTCATTCAAAGTGGTGTACGATTCGCGCGAGGTCGCCAAGGCCGAACCCAATTGACAAGCCTGCTACCTGGAAATGATTCGCACCGTGCCGGGCCTGGTGCTGGCCTTTTTGGAAACCGTGGTGCTGGCCTCGATTAGCGTGGCGATATCCACCCGGCTGCCGATGCTGGCCAACTTGATCGTGTGTGCCGCGATCTATGTGCTGGGTCACCTGGTGCCAATGCTGGTCAATTCGTCGGTGGGAAAATTCGAGATCGTCCGCTTCGTGGGGCAATTCATCGCGACCGTGCTGCCGGTCATGGACCACTTCAATATCCAGGCCGCCGTCGCGGCCGGGGCCGCCGTGCCGCTAAGTTATCTCGGCATGGCGCTGGTGTATTGTCTGTTGTACAGCTCGATTGCCATGCTGTTGGGGCTGGCAATGTTCGAGGACCGCGATCTGGCCTAATACCTCGCAGGAAACGCGACTTGGGAAGGGATCTGGCTTGCTCGACAGGCTGCTAAGCCACCAAGCGAAGGCAAAATCGAAGCGGCCCGCTTCCCTCGGGATACATCACCCCGCTTCGCGCCGCACGGGGCGCCGTTGCACGGGCGACTGCCAGTGCGGTCCGCGCAGAATCGGCAGCTCGGGCACGGCCAGCGGGCCCATGGGCCCGGTGCCGCGTCCCTGCCAGGGATGAACGCAAATCGACTGTAAAATCATTTCGGCAACGGCGACGGCGTCCCGACCGTCCTGGCCCGTCACGCGCGGAGCGCAGGCATTGCGGATGCTGTCGACAAAATCGCGCAATTCGTCGGCCAAGGCGTTGCGTGATTCGACCGCCAGCGGCTCGACACGCAAAATCTCGCTGAACAGCCGCTCTTGAAAACCGGCTTTTTCCTCCGCCGTCAGCGTTTCGAAGTCGAAATCTCGCCGGACAATCCGGTCGCTGGGCCGCACCACGCTGGCACTGCGATTGCCAAAATCGATGGCGGCGAATCCCTGCGCACTCCAAATCTGCATTTGCCGCTTCGGCGTCGGACCGTAACTTACGCGCGACGCGCTGAGATTGGCCAGGCAGCCATTCTCGAATTCCAGCCGAGCCTGTGCCACGTCCTCATGACGGCCCAATATCGCCACGCCAAGAGCCGACACTGCTTTAACCTGCGAGCCGACGATCGTCAGCAGCAGATCGATGTCGTGAATCATCAAGTCATAGACCACGCCGATGTCGGTCGAGCGGCCGGTGAATCCACTGGCGCGCACGGCCTCGACGTACTTTGGTTCGTTGACCTCGGGGGCGGCGGCTAAAAACGCCGGGTTGAACCGCTCGATGTGCCCCACCTGCAGCAGCGCGCCGCTGCGTTGCGCCACTTCGACCAACTCCTTGGCCTCGGCCAAATTGCCGGCCAGCGGCTTTTCGACCAATAGCGGCGTGCTGCGGGCCAGAAAATCGAGAGCGACTGCATGATGATGCCGCGTGGGCGTGGCGATCACCGCGCCGTCGACGCGCCCCAGCAGCTCGCGGTGGTCCGCAAAGGCGGTCGTGCCGTGGTCGGCGGCCACTTTCTCCCGCGCCGACCGCAGCGGATCGGCAACGCCCACCAGCTCGACATCGGGCATCTCCGAGATCAACTTGGCATGGATCCGCCCGAGATGGCCGGCCCCAATGACCGCCAACTTCAAGGTTTTCAAGCGGCTCTCCTGCGTTCTCGGGCTCGCCCGTGCTTGCCTTCCTGCTGCGACTGAATGAAGCTCAACAACTCGGTCACCTGCGGCACCAATTGTTCGTTGCCGCGGAGGATTTCGCGGGCATGGTCCAAGCCCACTTTCGCCCGGTACAACAGGCGATGGGCTTCGGCCAGGCAGTTGACCACTTCGGGCGAGAACTCGTTGCGCTTCATCGCCACCACGTTGATGCACCGCGGTCGGGCCGGGTGCCCTTCCACGAGCATGAACGGCGGCACGTCGTGCAATACCCGGCTGCAGCCGCTGATGAAGCTGTAGCTGCCGATCGAGGCGTAGTGATGCACCGCCACCGCGCCGGAGAGCGACGCATGATCGTGGACGTGGACGTGTCCGCCCAACAAAGTTCCATTGGCGATCACGATGTGGCTGCCCAGGTGACAATCGTGGGCCACGTGGCAGCAGGCCATCAGGAAATTATGGTGACCGACGGTCGTGACGCCTTGTTCTTTTTCCGTGCCTCGATTGATCGTCACGCATTCGCGGATGATATTGTGATCGCCGACGATGACCTGGGTGTCGCTGCCGCGGTAGCTCAGGTCTTGCGGCTCGCCGCCGATGACCACGCCGGGCCAGATGTGGTTGTGCTCGCCGAGCGTGACCCGGCCCATGAGCGTTACATTGTTTTCCAGCCGTGTGCCCCGGCCGATGCGGACATTCGGGCCGATGACACAGAACGGGCCGATTTCGACGTCGGTGTCGATTTCGGCGCGAGAATGAATCGAGACATTTTCGGCGACGTAGGTAGCCATAAGAGTCGCTCCGCGTCCTGGGATTCGCGCTCGGTGAGCTTCCATGCCCCGAACAACGAACCGGTGTCTTCGCGCCGCGGCTGCTCGTTTACGCCGAGCGCCGCCAGCTTTCCACGATCTCCTCTTCGTTCAATAGCGCTCGCACGAGCTCCGCGTTGAGTCGATGTCCGCTACGGTGGGCGATGAAGTGTCCGACGAGATCGCAATCGGCCAGCGCCAAATCGCCCACCAGGTCGAGCGCCTTGTGACGCACGCATTCGTCTCGGAATCGCAATTCATTTTCCAGGGGTCCGTCTTTATCGAACACGAGCACGTTTTGATACGTCGTCCGCTTACCCAATCCGCGCGACACGAGCCATTCGGCTTCCTCTTGCAGCACGAACGTGCGGCTGGGGGCCAGCTCTCGCCGGAACGATTCGGGCGTGACCAGCAATTGCAGGGTTTGCCGTCCGATCGCGTTGCCGCTGCCGTAATCGAGGCGAAACTTGACGCTCAATCCGCCGTTGGTGCCGGGGCGGGCCTCCACCCAGCTCTCCTCGTTGCCCAGCCGCGTTACGTTGCGAACCACGAGCCGGGGTCGCGACAAGGCTTGTTCCACGACGCCGGCCGATTCCAAGGCCAGCACGAAGGGCAAGCTCGAACCGTCGCAGCCGGGCATTTCCGCTTCATCGACCCAAACTTCGCAATTGTCGATCTGCAGCCCCGCTAGGGCCGCCATCACGTGTTCCACCATTTCGACGCTCGCGCCTTGCGAGTTGAGTGTCGTGCGGCGCGGCGTTTCGATCCGATTGGCCACCACGGCCTTGATCCGAGTTTGCTCGTCCAGGTCGCAGCGCACAAACACGATGCCGGTGTCGCTCGGGGCCGGCCGAAACTCGAGGTGCACGTCGCGCCCACTCCAAAAACCGAATCCCGATACCGAAACGGATTGGGAAATCGTGCGTTGTTTTCGTAGTGCGTGCATCAAAGAATGTTGCTGTTCGCTCGATAAGTCAGTAAGACGGGGTCGGCAGTCCCGAGGCGAATGGGGCAGAGCGAGAACCCAACTCCCACCCGATCGCCCGCGAGACGTTGGCCAATTCAGCGACGCGGCGGTGCGTCGGTTCGATTCGGATTCGCCGGCGGCCGTGCGACGGCGGCGCTGCGGTTCAGTTCCTGGAGCACCGGACCAGTAATGTCGATCCCATTCTGGTACAGCACCATTTTGAACAGCTCGGCCTGAACCGCCTCGCGATTGTTCGGGTCGGGTGGAGCACCATTGAACCGCAACACGAGCGTGATGCCGTTGCGATCTGCGTAGGTTTTGACCTGTTGACTGATCTCCTGGTAGGCAGTCAAGTAGATCTTGGCTTCCCGCTCGGCAAACTCCTTTTGTTGCAATGAAGCCTTGACTTTCAGGTCCGAGTCATTTTGCGCGATTTCTTCCTCGAGCTTTTTATATTCGGGCGTACCCGGATTGAAGGTCCTTATCTTTTCAACCTTCTTGTTGATAGCCTCCTTCTCCTTTCTGAAGCGAGCGCTCACGTCGTCGAAATCGCGACTGAACTGATCGGTGGCATTCTTCACGCGCGAATAATGTTCCAGGATATACTTGACATCGATGACCGCGATTCCGTGATTGGCAACCGGCGGCGTGGCGGCGCGCGAAGGAGGAGCCTGCGTTTGTTGGGCTTGCAGATTGGTGAAGGCGGACGCGGCCAGCAGAATGGCCACCGCGGTGGCCCAGATTAGAGTGATTCTCACGTTTGAGCGCTCCTTGCTTGAGACGGCTGGTCTTCCATGACCTCCGCTGTCCTTTCGAGAGGACAACCGAACCGACACCTGGATTGCTCCAGGGGGTCGATTTCGAGGCGGTATTCTGCCGAGAACCCCAGAATTGGTAAAGGCCAAAAAAGCGTGCTATTTTGCCGCTGGCAAACCACGTATCCAGCCCAGATTCGATCCGCTCGGCCGCGCGGCGCTGGGAATTCACCCTGTAAATTGCGGGTGCTAAGCTGGCACGCCCGAATACGCGGAATTGGGCCGCGGCGGGCGCGATGGTGTTTCGGTTGGCTACCGTGGCGGGTCGAGCGTGACTTCGAGCCTCACTTGGCCCGCGCCTCGCTTGACGACCACCGGAACTTTGTCGCCGGCCTTGAATTTGCGTAGTGCGCTATCGAAATCTTCCAGATTTCCGATTTTGCTGTCACCGAATTGGATGATGACGTCGCCGGCTTTGATTCCCGCCCGCTCGGCCGGTCCGCCCTTGGTCACGCCCGTCAGAGCATAGCCGGTTTCCTCCTGGGAAAAATCGGGAATGCTGCCGAAGTAGGGCCGATCACCGTCGCCACCGATCGATTCGCTTCCCCCTTGGGCTTCCTGATAATGGGGACGATCGGGCGCTTCGGCCAGCGCAAGGGCCAGCTCCGCCACCATGCCGCCGACGCGGCGCATGCCCGAGATGTTCAGCTTGTCGACATCGTCGCTGGGGCGGTGATAGTCTTTGTGGCTGCCGGTGAAAAAGAACAGCACCGGCACTTTCGCGGCATAGAACGATGAATGATCGCTCGGTCCAAAGCCGCCGGGCTTCTTCGTGATGTGAAAACCGAACTGCGCGCCGAATCGGTCCGCGAGCCCGTCAAACTCGCTCGCCGTCCCGGTGCCGTGCACGATGAGCTTTTCGTCCTGCAGCCGGCCAACCATGTCCATGTTGAGCATGGCCACGGTCGATTCGAGCGGAACGAGCGGATTGCGCACGTAGCGGGCGCTGCCGATCAGTCCGCGCTCTTCGCCCGTGAAGGCGATGAACACCAGCCGGCGTGGAAGTTTTTTGCCGCGACCGGCCAACTGCCGGGCCACGTCGACCAGCGTGGCGGTACCCGAGGCGTTGTCATCGGCGCCGTTGTGGATTTCGTGGACGCCCGGCGCCGCCGACCCTGTTCCGCCCCAGCCCAGATGATCGTAATGCGCGCCGATGACGATGGTTTCGTTGGCACGGGGGCCTTCGCCTTCGAGCACGCCCACGATATTCTTGACTTCGACTTCCTGGCGCTCGACGCTCGTTTCGCCGGCGGCCCGCCAATTGGTCAGAACGCGGCTTTGCGGCGTCGGGCCATTGTCAATTTCCTTTTCCAGCTTCGTCAAGCTGGTGCCCGCGGCCGACTGGAGTACCTGGTCCAAAACACTACGGCGGCAGAACAACACCGGAAAGGTCCGGCCTTCGGCCAGATCGGGTCCGGCGCCGTCGAAGCCGAGCAAAGGATCTTGGACAGCCTGAAGTTGGCTGGAGAGCTTCTGAATGTCGTCGGCCGCTCTTTGGACCTCGTCCTGATGCTTTTTCCAATCGTCGGCACTGGAGTTGACGATCGCCTTGAACTTCACGTCCTCCTCGATCAACGAGTCGACGGCGGCTTGCCAGCGTTTACGCAACTGTGAAATGTTCTTTTGAATTTCGAAATCGTCGGTGCAAAAAATCACGGCGGCGGCGCCATGCTCATAGGCGTTGGAAAGTTTGCGCTTATAGGGGGCGTACTGCGAGGTTTTAGTGCCGTCGAACACGCTGTGGGGATTCGCTTGCTGCGGCTCGTGCCGCAGGATGATGACCGCTTTGCCTTTCACGTCGACGTTGGCGTAATCGTCGTATTTTTCTTCCTTGCCCGTGATGCCATAGCCAACAAAAACCAACGGCAGGTCGAACTTGCCCGATCCGCCGATTGCCAGCGGATTGAACTGTTCGCCGAGCTTGAGTTCGATCCGCTGGGGTTCTTTGCCACCGGCCTCAGGCGGACCGGTCAGCGCCAACTGATTGTTCGGCCCGAGGCTGGCGCCAACGGTCATCTTGAATCTCTGAAACGGCGAGCCGTCGTACAAATCGGTTTTGAGCCCAGCCTCGCGGAATTGGCGGGCGAGAAAGTCGGCGGCCAGGTCGAGCCCCTTGGTGCCGACGCCACGTCCTTCCAACTCGTCCGAAGCCAGGTATTTCACCGACTCCAGCAGCCGGCGTTCGACAACCTCATCGCCTCCTGCCGCCACCGAGATCGATGGCGTCAAAACCACCGCGCAAAACAAACCAGCGACGCATACGCCACGAAGGACTGAAAATACCGCGTTCATAATGGTCCGAATTGGCCGTAAAGGAGAGAGTGAAACAGCCTTTGATGCAAAGTTTCGAATTGGAGACAAGTCGGGGACGAGGAATCAATTACGTTCCTCCTCCCTCTGGGAGGAGATCAGGATGCGGGCGACTGGTCCCTTTTACCCCCACTCTATCCTAACCCTCCTAAAGTGAGAGGGAACCGCACAAACTTCTTTTGCGGTCCAACTTAGCGAATTGATGGATACCTTTGGAGATTCTTTGTTGGTCTGGGCCCCCCGTCAAGCCGATTTTGCTTTCACATTCGCTTTGACACGGCGGACAGGGCTCGATATTCTTCCGCACCGTCGCTCTCGAGCAAGGACGACGGCGCGCTTGGACAAGGATGTCCGGGCGAGGTTATTTCCCACCGATTATGGCGATTTTGGGCAGCGCGCACGATGCGCGCGTCAGACCGCGCGGCCGTCACTGCCTGCCGGGGTTGCCTTACTCGCCTGAGCGTGGGAATAGGCTCCACACGGAGGTGGCGCTCTTGTTCTCCAAGCCAAGCGTTCTGATCGTTGACGAGTCGGCGGAAACTCGCGAAGTGCTCCGCACGGCACTGGCTCGGCGAGGAACCGAGATTTGGGAAGCGACTCGAGCCGAAGAGGGGCTTGAATTGGCTCGCCGCCACCATCCCAGCGTGATCGTGCTCGATTTAGAAATCGCGGATCAGGCGTCCGATGCGATTCAAGCCGGCTTTGGCGCAGCCGAAACCGCGCAGACGCCGATCGTGCTCTTGGGAAGCGCCCGACGCGGCACGCAAACCTTTCCGACCGGCCAGTTTGTGGTCAAACCCTATCATTACGGCCCGTTGGTCCGTAAAATTGAAAGTTTGCTGGACGAGGTCCGGCGTCCGCTGGCCGAAGACGCCTAGTTGCGGCGTTTTGGCAGGTTGGAGCTGCCCATCACCGAGGCAGATCGCTTGCCGTGGCCCACTCCGGCGGGTCGACTGAGTACAGCGTGATGGAGTCCGGCCGTGCCTTCGCTGTTCGTCTATCAGGGTCAGGACCAAGGGGCCCTTTTCGAATTGGAAGAGGGCACGCTCGGCGTCGGACGCGACAAGGCGAACCACATTCAGATTCACGACACCGAAGTTTCGCGCCGGCACGCCGAAATCCGATTCGATGGCGTCGCCTGTTTTGTCGCCGATCTGAGTAGCTCCAACGGCACCTACCTCAACGGGGAGCGGATCGAACAACAGCAGCAACTCAGCAGTGGCGATCGGTTGCAGATCGGCGGCACGATGCTGTTATTCACCGACCCGGGCGATAACGCGTCCGAAGATTTGTCGGACAAAATCGACATCGTTCATCCGGGCCCCGTAAGCGAAAGCTCGCGCATCGTTCGCGCGATGAGTCAGCGCGAGGGGAGCGAACTCCTTAATTTCGATTTCGACGGCGCCGCCAGTCCCTGGCTCGCTCGGGCCCGCAGCAATTTGCAAGTCATGTACCGCACGGCTCTGGCCGTGAGCCACACGCTCGACATCGATCAACTGCTCAATCGCATCATGCAGTTGATTTTCGAGTGGGTCGAAGCCGATCGTGGCTGCATCATGCTGCTCGACGAGCAATCCAAGACCCTGGCGCCCAAAGTGCGCCGCAACCGCCAGGGACATTCCTCGGCCGAGAAACTGGCGATCAGTAAAACCATTCTCGATTACGTAGTCGGCCACAATGAAGGCGTGCTAACGAGCGATGCCCGCGAAGATGAGCGCTGGGACCAGACCGCCAGCATCGTGCAAATGGGCATTCGCGAGGCGATTTGCGTGCCCATGCAGGGCCGCTACGACGTGGTCGGGGTTATCTACATCGACACCTCCACCACGCCGCAGCGCGTGATTCAGCAGCGGGGGCACCAGAATAAATTCACCGACGAGCACTTGAAGCTGATGATCGCGATCGCCCACCAGGCGGCATTGGCGGTCGAGGACACACGCTATTACACCTCGATGATGCAGGCCGAGCGCTTGGCCGCCGTGGGGCAAACCATCGCCATGCTCTCGCACCACATCAAAAACATATTGCAGGGTATCCGCGGCGGCAGCTACTTGATCGAGATGGGCCTCTCGGCACACGACGAAAACGTGGTCCGCAAGGGTTGGAACATGGTCGAGCGGAACCAAGGCAAAATCTCCGCGCTCGTGATGGACATGCTCACGTTCAGCAAGGAACGCGAACCCGATCCGGTCCCCGGCGACCTCAACCAAATCGTCGGCGAAGTCGTCGAACTCGTGCACGTCCGGGCCGACGAGTTGAAAGTCGCCCTCCAGTGGCATCCGGCCGAGGATATTCCGATTTTGACCTTCGATCCTGAAGGAATTCACCGAGCCGTGCTCAACGTTTCTACCAACGCCGTGGATGCCTGCGAAGAGAAACCCGACGGGAAAGTGATCATCTCGACCCAGTACTATCCCACGGAGTCGCTGGTGCGAATCGTGGTCGAAGACAACGGCAGCGGCATCGACCCGGAAGATCTCGACAAGATCTTCACGCTCTTCGTATCGCGCAAAGGAGGACGTGGCACCGGATTGGGTTTGCCGGTGAGCCAGAAGATTCTCAAGGAGCACGGCGGCAACATTCACGTCACCAGCCAATTGGGGCAGGGGAGCCGCTTCACGATCGAATTGCCCGCACTGGTCCCCAGCGCGTCAATTCAAGAAACCGGCGCGGGCCAGACGCTCAAGTCATAGCCACGCTGGATCTCACCCTCAGCCGTGAAAGCCCGCCGGCGCGCCGACGAATGGATTGGTGCGCTTCTCCTGGCCAATCGTTGTCGGCGGTCCATGTCCGGGAAGCACTTGCGTGTCGTCGGGCAGAGTGAACAGCTTGGTCCAAATGCCGCTGGCGAGCTGCTCAAAACTGCCGCCGGGCAAGTCGGCCCGGCCAACGCTCCCGGCAAACAGCACGTCGCCGCCGAAAACCACCATCGGCTGTCCCGATTGCCAGATAAACACGACGTGGCCGGTCGAATGTCCGGGTATTTCGCGCACCACCAGATCAAAGCCCGCCGCGCCGTAGCTGTCTCCCTCGGCCACCAGCACATCACCGGGAGGGCTATACAATCTAACTCCAAACGCACTCGACAGGTTCAAATCCGGATCAGTCAGTTTTGGAGCATCGCCATAGCTCACCACGATTGGGCAAGCGGGATAGCGCTCCTTGACCGCGGCATTGCCGGCAATATGGTCGCTATGCCCATGCGTAATCAAAATGGCGGCCGGCTCCAGCTCATTCTGCTCCAAGTAAGCCAAAATCTTGTGGGGCTCTAGTGGTCTGTCGTTGTTTGGTTCGTCGGCGATAGCACGGGATAGAGGCGTTTGAGCTTAATTCGGGCGTCGGCGGTTGTGAATTGCCAGTCGACGCGGACCTGTTGTTGGTTGCGAGATCGCTGCCAATGGGCTACCT
>JACQFF010000045.1 GCA_016200205.1 Planctomycetia bacterium | reverse complement strand
TCCTCGGCAACGGTGGTAATGTCCGTAATGGCAATCCTCCAGACCTCGGCAGTACCTGGGCGTCCGCCTCCGAGGCACAGCCGGACACGCCGGAGCCCTTCTACGCGGTGAGTGAGCTCCTTACCGTCGTCCCCGAACCGAGCACCATTGTGCTGGCATGGTTGGCCGCGGCTGGATTGGCAGTGTTATCGCTCCACCGACGTCGAAATTGCAAAACCTAGGGGCATTCCGAGACCACTGGTAGCCCAGCTTCGCTACCGACTGAGGCACGGTGATCGGCAGGTCAGCGTGCGATTCGACGTTTCGCCTGCTCGCCTGTACTACTGCTCAACTGTTTGATCGCCGGCGCAGGCGGCGTTGCGCGCTGGTCGAGGCCGTTGATCAAGCCGGAGAGCATCCGTGCGATTTCTTCCAAGTCGGCCTTGAGTTGCTGATGCCGTTCAGGCTGCAAGAGCTTCTGCCGTGCGGCAAGTTCCAACAGTGGCACGCATTCCTGCACGCTGCCACGCGCGATGCCGAAGAAATTGCGGCGATCGGCTTTGGTAAAGCGACCGTTACCTTCGGCGATGTTGGCCGCGACGGAGAGCGCGGCCCGATTTAACTGGTCGCCGAGAAAGTAGTAGCCGCGCGGCAGGTCTCGCGTCAGGGCGCAAATTGCATCGGCGAAGCTAATGGCTTTCTGGTAGACCTGGAGCTTCTCGAAGGCGAAGGGCATCGGGTGGTGCCTCCGAACAAGAGAGTAGAAAGTAGAGAGGAGACCGCAGGAGGGCCTGCCGTGGTTCGGCGCTCTGCCGGCTGTTCTTCGCTTCTTGGCTCTCCTTTCTCCTCTCTACTGCTCTCCTGCTCTATTGTTGGCGGCAAGGCCGCCAAAAATCGGGGCAACAGGATTTGAACTCAGCGCCATCGCGTGCCTGGCGGCGTGGTAAATCGCGATGAATTCCGCTCGATCGACGGCGGATCGGCGGTCTGCACCTTTTCCAAGCCGCGCCTTGTCGATTCTCGATGCAACCCGCAGTTTCGCCGCCCGCGTGAGGGCTGACAATGGTTCGCTAATCCAGACCGTCAGCTTTTGCTCGCTCAGCCAGGCGGCCAACTCATCGGTCGGCCACCGAGCAGGTGAAAATGCAAATGGTCGACAGACTGTCCGGCGTCGGGTCCGCAGTTGACCACCACGCGATATCCGCCGTCGAGTTGCAACTGACCGGCGAGTTTTCGGACCACGACAACCAGATGCCCAACGAGAGCCGCGTCGTCATCGCTCACTTCATCGAGCGAGGGAATTTCCCTTTTTGGAATCACGATCACGTGAGTCGGAGCTTGCGGCGCGACGTCGTGAAAGGCCAGGCACAAGTCATCCTGGTAAATAATGCGGGCCGGAATGTCGCCGTCGATGATGCGCTTGAAGACCGTTTTTTGAGCCATGGGAGTCTCCTCTTGAAGCGCGGTTCGAATTGGGCCTCCAAGCTTGCTTATTGCAGCTTACGACCCCAACGAGATTTGATCCAATGGAATGGCTTCGTCGACAAGCATCATCGGGATTTCGTCGACGATCGGATACAGCACCTTTCGATCCGCTCGCACCAGGCCGCCGCCCATGGGATTTTCGATTTTTTGGCCCGCTCTGTTTTTCAACTTCCCTCGTGCGATCGCGTCGTTGAGCGTGGCTATCAGTTCGCTGCTAGCAAGGCTGAGTGACGATTGGGTCTCGGGACAAACCAAGATCTTCAAAAGCTCGCTGCGAATCATCTTTTTGCGTCGTGAGGGTGGCAAGCGTATTGTGGTCTGCCAATCACCAAGAATTGGCTCCAGATTCCCCCAGAGTGCCGCATTGACAGCAGCTTTGCAAGGGCCCCCAACGGCTTCTTCAGTTCTTTCTCACGCCCACCGGCTCAAGCGCTTGTAGTGGTCACACCGATAAAGTAATGAGGAACCAGTCTGACGAATGAAACTCGCGCAGAGCAGCCGGCGGACATCGGTTCTTGTTCGTCGGGTCTGACAGCGGAACACTGTCTAGGGAATCATCGATGACGCGAACGCAAATACTCGCCGTCTCGTTCATCTTCGGCGCACTGGTCGTGCCGACGCTGGCCGCGGATGAGGTGAAAACCTACGAAAAGGACGGGGTAAAATACCAGGAAGTCCGCCGGGTGGTGCAGCGTCCCATTACCGAGACTCGCTACGAGCCGCGGCAGGTCACGCAGTATCACGAACGATACACGACCGATATGCAGGAAATGCAGCGTACTTACCAAACGCCGGTGACCCAACAGCAGTGGGTGCCCGGTTACCAGCGAACATGGAACTTGTTCGCTCCGCCCGTGCTGTCGTATCGCTTGATGCCGGTCACTCGCTGGGAAACTCGCACCGAAACCGTGCGCGTTCCCGTCACGAAGCGCGAGGTGATTCCCGAACAGGTGACGCAGCAGGTGCCTGTCACGACCCAGCGAATCGTCCAGGACGAACACGTGAGCACTTACGCGCTGGGCACAGTCCCGTCGGGCGGCACATCGTCGGTGGCCAATCGCGACGACGTGGGCGGCGTCAACAAATTGGACGACCCGCCGCGCAACGATTCTCTCGATCAGATCTCGCGCCGCCGCTAGGCGGGGCCGCTTCGACCCGGCGATGAGCTGCCCGACAAAACAAAACGCGGAGCAACTTTTGCTCCGCGTTTCGCATTGCGCACCAGCGAACGAATCTAAGTCGGCGACATTTCCGGCGGAGGTTGAGTCCTCGTCCTGCGGCCCGTTTTGGAAACGCCCCACTCTTTGGTCAGCGTTTCGAATACTTCCGGCGACTCATAGCGGATCACATTTTTTCCGTCGGGCATGGGCCCGATCAAGCCACGCAACACCGGCAGGCCGCGCAGCCCCAAGTCGGTGCTGCAATCGTCCACGCCAATTTGAGTGTGCACTCTCAGCAGGGATTCCTGTTTGCTGTAGTCGCGAGTGTGAAGCGTGCCATCGGCACCTCGTGTGACAATCCGGAATGTGTCTTTGGCCATGGAACGTCGAGTCCTCGTGGAGCGTGGGTGAAAGTTTGGCATGCTCAGCTATCGGCAGGAAATCGACTGCCAAGGCAAGCATTTTCCTCGCGGCGACACAGCGATTCAGATCGCAAGAACCGGCACAATAGGCGCTTATGGCGCAAGATGATACACCCCGGATGAAACCGCGGCGGGTCGAACGAGCTGGCGCGGTTCGGAGGGCAAGAGCGTAGCGGCCGTCGCCGATTTTTCCGCACCTGTCAAACATCCGGTTTGCAACAAGATCGGCAGCCGGACGTGTAAAACCATGTTTCGCGCGATATCGATCAACATCTTGGCGGCCGGATCGGCCGGCAAGTCGTGCGTTGCTAGACCATCAAGCCGATGGCTGGGTTGACGGCGTGGCCGTGTCAACAACTCCCCGTTCATCAAAATTGCCAGCGCGCTGGTTTGCGACGAATTGCTCCTCGACTCGGCTATGATGACTTGGGCTGCGCCATTTCATCGCGATGAGCTCACATAGCAATGCCATGATCACATTGCTGGACAAAGCCTGTTCGGGCGGCCCAAACCGCCGATTCGCGGCCCGCGGGAGAGCGTTGTTCGCCGCGACCGGCCCTCCTCGGGACAAGGTTGCCAGACCCGCTGTCGACGAGTAAATTGAAGTGCCGGTAGAATCTGATAGGGAGGGTAAGCGAACTGGCCAGCGGCCTGACTCGAAATCAGGTGCCCCGCAAGGGGTTGTGGGTTCGAATCCCATGCCCTCCGCTTGGAAAGAGCCGCAGCTCGCAAACCCTGAATCGCCAGCGGTTTGCGAGCCGTCGTTGTTTTCCTGGCCGCCACTTGTCCCGGAGATGTCCAGGATTGTAACCGCGCGCGGTGCGGCCATGTTGTCCGACATGATAGGGGCAGCCGGCGCGCCAGAGGACAGCGGCATGACAATGCCCACGGTTACCAAAATCAGGGCCATCTTGATGTCCATATCCGATCCCTCCACGTTGTTAAACGCCGGCGACGGCGGTCGGCTCGCCCATTCCAAATGGAACTTCTCCCATAAACTTCTGGGATTCCACGAGAGACGAGGCAGACCAGGATTTGCTAGCGCGCGAATTGTTCGAGAAGTTCGACGCTATGGACAAAATGCTGCGCGACAATGAGGCGAAATTCAGAAAGCTCAGTGACCAAAGTTTTAGAGGAGCGGCGAAAGCAACTCGCCATCGAGCAGGCACCCGAGAAAAAGAAAATGATGCAGGAGTATCATGCAAGGCGTCACGCTGCGGAGGCAGCCGCCATGCGACAGTTTATCGCGGATACCCAAAAGCTTTTCACACCAACACGTATCTACCCTTAACAACCGAAATGATTCGATTTTCCTGTTTCTGCGCGGAAAATCGCTGAAGGCGCGCAACGAGTTTGTTTTCCGCACGACCAGTCGGGGACATTTTGCGCCCGACTGCGGTTATTTGACTGTGTCCAGTGTGTCGCTTATGGACGATCCCTTTTGCTGCCCGGTTTCAGGCGCGGCGTGCTGACGGCCGCTCCGGCCACCTCCTACACCGGTCTTCCGTTGGCCGCTCCAGTGCCCAGCGGACGGCCAATTCGAAGTGATTTGGAAGGCCGTTAACCCGGAGCCGCCCCTTCTCTAGCCGCCGTCGCGGACCCCGGGGCAGTGGCAGGCGTTCCTGCACGGGCTCTACACGGGTTGGGGCGACCAATGGGCACCGCCAACGCAGTGACCGCGGCCGCCTCGTTGAGATTGAACCGGACGTGACGATTACAACGAGCAGTCGATGACGAAAATCGCTCATTTCCGGTTCAGCCCGAACGCTACTTTCCCTCTGGCCGACTTTCAGGCGGTCTGGGGGTAGTGAACATCACGTGGCGAATTGTGCGCAAGCTAGGCTTGCTGGTGGAGCGAACATTATTCCATCAACGACAAGGATTTTCGGCGTGAAAAACGTGCATCTCTCAAGTGCGCCTCGTTGGTATTTGGAAGGCTTTATCGGCGAGTCGTCGAGCGTTCGGCGGATTGTGATCAATTCCTGGCCGTTTCGCATTGGCCGCCGCGCCGATTTGTCGTTCTGCCTGCCTTCGAATAGCGTCTCGAAGGAGCACGCCGAGATATGGCACGACGGCGCGTCTTTGCGAGTTCGAGACCTTGCTAGCCGCAACGGCACGTTTGTCAACGGCGCCCGCATCGATCGTGAGGTGCCACTCAAGCCCGGCGACGTACTGCACTTTGCCGACCACGAGTTTCACGTCGGGTTCGAGTCGGGCGCCAGTGCCGGCGCCACGATGCAGTTGGATCGCAACGAATGGGTCGCGTCGCTGCGGCAATTCGAAAAACTGTTCGAAGAGGGCGCCGCGATGCCTTTCTTCCAACCGATCGTCAAGCTGCCACAACCGGATATTTTCGGCTATGAAGTGTTGGCCCGCAGCCGCTTGGCGGGTTTGGAAAGTCCCAAGCAAATGTTTGCCGTCGCGGCCCGGCTGAGCGTGGAGGGACGATTGAGCCGTTTATTTCGCCGCGAGGGCGTTCATCTGGGGCAAGACCTGCCGGGTCTGCCCAATCTGTTCCTGAACACGCATCCCGTGGAGTTGGCCGAAACGGCGCTCGTGGAATCGTTACGCGATCTGCGCGAGTCCGCACCCGACCAACCCCTCACTCTCGAAATTCACGAAGGCGCCGTGACCGACCCCGAAGCGATGCGCGAGTTGCACTGCGCGTTGCGGGACCTGAACATTCAGCTGGCCTACGACGACTTCGGCGCGGGCCAGGCCCGACTGACCGACCTGATTGAAGTGCCGCCTGACTATTTGAAGTTCGACATCTGCCTGGTGCGCGACATTCACACCGGGTCCGACCAGCGTCGCCAGATGCTCGAAACGCTGGTCCGCATGGCCCACGACCTGGGTGTGGCCGTGCTGGCCGAAGGGATCGAGTGTGAGGCCGAGGGCGAAGTCTGCGCGCAGATCGGGTTCGACTACGCCCAAGGTTTCTACTACGGCAAGCCGGCCGCGGTGGTCCAAATGGCCGAAGCCTGAGCCGACCACGTGGCGCCGTCGCGCTGCGTCGAGCCATTGACGACGCATTTTGTTGTTGATGGCCATTTCCTTTGTGGCCCACTTCAACCGCGTCGGCACGTAATCGGCGGACCCGCGAAGGGTCGCGTTCCGAAATCCCGTGTTCCCCGAATCCTTTTTCGGATGCCCCACCGTGGCTCGCCCCCGCCGACCCATGAGCGTATTCTACCTCCACGGCCGGTAATTCCCCACGATCAGCTTCCCATCGCGGCCTTTCGAGTCTGCTGGCCCGCTGGGTTTTTCCGATGGAGTTGGAAGATCGGTGGCGTTTTCCGGCTTGTGGCAAGCTGGTTGTCCGGCCGGAGCGCCGGCTACAATAGCCGGCATGGGCACCACTGGCCAAATCTGTCAAGTCTCGGGGCTCTATCGATCGACCGGCAACTGCGGCCATGCGGTCAAGCGCATCGTGGTTAAGGGAGATCCCTTCCCGCAATGCAATATATGCCGCAAGGTAGTCACCTGGACACTGATTCGCCCGACAGAGGCTAATTAGTCGACGATAGTATTTCCCCGAAGCTGGCTACCGCCGGGGCGTGTCGATCAAGGCGTGACGAGAACCGGGTTACCCATTGTTTCAACTTGGTCAATATGCGTGCCATGTTCAGGTTTGCCTGAGCATGTAGCCAGTCGTTCGAGCATGGCCGACATTTCTCCACCGCGGTGGCCACCGCACCGGTCGTCTTACAACCCAGGGTGAAAAACTGGATGGCCCTGCTCACGGTGAAATGGTTGCGATGGCGTGGCTCGGCATCCTATACTCGACATGGCCGCGATCTGTTCGTTCGCGATCAAGCGGTGGCTTGTCTGACAGCCAGATCAGCCCTCACTCTGCGCGGCGGATTCTGATTAGGACTGGCGTATGTCGACCGGCGACAGCGGTTTCTTCGAATCAGAAGCGATCCAAGTCGCGCTCTGGATCGACCAGACCGCCGACCAATTCGAAGCCGTTTGGCTCTCCGGCGTGGCGCCCAACATCGCCGAATTCGTCGCCGGCGAGACTGGCGACCGGCGAGTGGCCTTGCTGGAGGAGTTGATCCGGACCGATCACATCTACCGTTCGAAGTCTGGCCAATCGTGGAATCGAGAAGACTACCGGGCCGAATTCCCGGAACTGCCTCTTGAACCGCCCGGAACTGCTGACACGTCGCGTGACTCAGGCCGAGCGTCACCGACTGACGGCCGTAATGTCCCTCACGCTCTATCGGGCATTGGCCAACTCGCAATCCAAGGCACGGCGGCGCTCGCGAACGTCGCCGGCTATGAAATCCTCGGCGAGTTGGGCCGCGGCAGCATGGGCGTGGTCTACAAGGTTCGGCAGAACTCCTTGAAGCGTACCGTGGCACTGAAGATGATTCTCGTCGGCGTTCGCATCGCGCGAGCGACAGAAGGCCCGCGAACCGCATGGCGCGATCACGTCACTCGTGGCCGTGAACGGAAAAACCGTCAATACGGGCGCCAAACGTGCTGTCAAGCAGGATAGAATTGGCACCCAGTCTCTTGCCCAAACCGACCGATCCGATTTATTCCAATCGGTGATTCCACCCAAGGTTTCCGCTCCTTGTGGGGCCGCTTTGCAAAGGGGATAATAGGATGCACGAATTGAAGGCTTTCGGCCCGGGGCGGTTTTGGTCTAATCTCAAGTATGTCATCGCCAGATCGATCAGCGAACGTGGCGGAGTCCCGGACTGGGAGTCAAGTCGATCAGTTGGTCTCGGTGTTTATCGATGCCTGCCGGCAGGGGCGGCGGCCCAGCGTCGAAGCGTACCTGCCGGCCGACCCCGCCCTGCGCTGGCCGGCTCTGGTGGAGCTTGTGCGGGCTGAACTCGAATGGCGATTGCGGTCGCGTGAAGCGGTCCGGGTAGAAGAATACCTGGAGCGCTATCCGGAACTCGAGCGCGATACGCAGGAAGTTCTGGCCTTGTTGGCCGCCGAGTACATCTTCCGCCGGCAGCATGAGCCGCAATTGCAAACGGACGAATACTGCCAGCGGTTTCCGCAGTTTGCCGACGAGCTGCCGTTGTATTTGGAATCCGCGACGCAGCTCCGGGCAGAGTCCGTGCCAACCCATCCCGAGCGCAGCACCTACGGGACCGTCCCCAGCCCAGCGCCGGGTGACAACAGGCAGCCCGTTTCTGCGTTGGGTCGGTCGGAGATGCTGGGCTACGAGATTCAAACCGAACTTGGCCGGGGTGGAATGGGGATTGTCTATCGCGCCTACGATCCTCGCCGGCAGCAAGTCGTGGCGCTGAAGACCTTGCAGTGGATGGATCCGTCGAACCTGTATCGCTTTAAGCAAGAGTTTCGCACGCTGGCCGATGTGACCCACCCAAATCTGGTGAGCCTCTACGAGCTGATCTCGGATGGCCGGGAATGGTTCTTCACGATGGAGTTGGTCGAGGGCGTGGACTTCCAGACGTATGTGCGAGGAGGCCAGCAGCCGGTGGGGCATCCGCAGGGGCTGTCGCCGGTACAGCTCGATCGGCTGCGCTCGGCCTTGCGGCAACTCGCGTTAGGGATCGAGGCCTTGCACGAGGCGGGCAAGCTGCATCGAGATATCAAGCATCGCAATGTGCTGGTAACGCCCGCAGGACGTGTGGTGGTGCTGGATTTTGGAGTATCCGCCGACTTGGGCCAGTCCGGCCTGCACCACAGCACGCAGCCCCACTTGTTGGGCACGGTGACGTATATGTCGCCCGAGCAGGCGGCTGCGCGCCCGGTCTCGACCGCCACCGATTGGTACAGCGTGGGAGTGATGCTCTATGAAGTCTTGACCGGACGACTGCCGTTTAGCGGTCGTCCGCTCGACATCCTTCAACAGAAGCAAACCACCGATCCATCGCCACCGGCGACACTCGTTGCCCAAATCCCCAACGATCTCGATCAGCTTTGCGTTGATCTGCTCCAGCGCGATCCGCAAGCTCGACCGACCGCACGGCAGGTGCTCGAACGGTTGGGAGGCGTTGCGTCGCATGAGCATTGGGCGTCTTCGGCAGTTCAAGCCGCACTACCCCCTTCGACGTTCATCGGGCGGGTCAAGGAACTGGCCACCCTGGAGGAGGCCTATGCAACCATGCTTCGTGGACAACCCGTGACCGCATTTGTGCACGGCAGCTCTGGCAGCGGAAAAAGCGCGCTGGTGCAAGCCTTTTTGGAGGCTGCCGAGACGCGCGGCGCGGTGATTTTATTGGGTCGGTGTTACGAACAGGAATCCGTTCCGTACAAGGCGATCGATAGTTTGATCGACTCCTTGAGCAAGTATTTGGCGCGGCTCCCCTTGGAGGAGGCTCGAGAGCTGTTGCCGCGAGGCGTTTCAGCGCTGCTCCGCGTATTTCCGGTGCTTGGACGAGCCGATGCGATCGCAGGCGCCTCGGGAAGGTCCAGCGAGACCCCCGACCCCCAGGAGTTGCGGCGAAAGGCATTCGGTGCCTTGCGCGAACTCCTGGCACGCATCGGCGATCGCAGCCCATTGGTCCTGTTTATCGATGACCTTCAGTGGGGTGATCTCGACAGCGCGGGACTGGTTGCCGAGCTATTGCGACCGCCCGACGCGCCGGCCTTGTTACTCATTGGCTGCTACCGAAGCGACGACGCGCGGACGAGTCCCTTTTTGGTCGCGCTAAGCGCGGCCCGCAGGCGAACCAGCCCTTCGGACTACTGCGAAATTTCGCTGGAGCCGATGCCGTTGGAAGATTCCTTGCGGCTGGCGAAGTCGCTGCTTGAGGGGGAAGGGATCCAAGCAAATGAGCACGCCATGCTTGCTGCTAAAGAGTCTGGCGGGAATCCCTTCTTTATCTATGAACTGGTGCAACATTTGAAGGCGCGTGTCGCGATCGATCGTGGTGCAAAACCGCAAGGCGAGTTTGTCTTGGAACAAGTCCTTCGCAATCGCATCGCCGCTTTGCCCGAACATGCTCGCGACCTGTTGGAGGTCATCGCGGTCGCGGGCCGGCCCCTGAGGCTCGAGGAAGCGTTTAGAGCGGCGGGACTCGATCACGACCAACGAACCCAGGTAGCGGCCTTGCGAACGGGCCGGCTGGTGCGCGGCGGCAGCGGAGCTTTCGGGCTCGATGCGATCGAGTCGTACCATGATCGAATTCGGCAGACGATCATCAACAGCTTGCCGCCTCTCAAGCTCAGGGAGCGCCATCGGTGCCTGGCCGAGGCTTTTGAGAGTTCCGGCGACTCCGATCCGGAAGCGATGGCGATGCATTTCGAACAAGCAGGCGAATCCGCGCAAGCCGCCAAGTACTACGCGGTCGCGGCAGACCAGGCCCGAAATTCCCTGGCTTTTGACCGCGCGGCTACTTTGTACCGGCGCGTATTGGCCCTGCGGCAGTATGTCGATCGCGACGCGCAGGAATTGCAAATCCAACTAGCCGATGCGCTGGCGAACGCGGGCCGGGGCGCCGACGCGGCAAGGGAATATTGCGAGGCCGCTCAGTCCGTCGATGAAAATCAATCGCTCGAGCTTCAACAGCGGGCGGCTCTGCAATATCTCATTAGTGGCCGTTATGCGGAAGGGGCGGCTATTCTTCGCAAGGTGTCGAAAGCCGTCGGAATGCATTTTCCGCCAAC